>NZ_JBKEZQ010000021.1:0-72191 GCF_053345175.1 Methylobacterium sp. M6A4_1b | reverse complement strand
CGTGGTGCCCGCCACCAGCAGGTGGGGCATCTTGGCCAGATCCGCGATGATCGGTTCGCCGCCGATGTTCTTGCCCAGGCACAGGGCCAGGCTCTGCTTCGTCTCGGCGAAGTCGGCCGAGGCCAGGAGTTCGCGCAGGTAGACGGTCTCGCGCCGGGCATTCGGCAGCTCGATGCCGATGGCGTTGCGACCCGGGACGACGGCGACGCGGGCGGAGACCGCCGACATCGAGCGGGCGATGTCGTCGGCGAGCGAGATCACGCGGCTCGACTTGGTGCCGGGCGCCGGCTCCAGCTCGTAGAGGGTCACCACCGGGCCGGGGCGCACCGCGAGGATGTCGCCGCGCACGCCGAAATCGCTGAGGGTGGCCTCCAGCAGGGTGGCGTTCTGCTCCAGGGCCTCCGACGAGATCTGGCTCGATGCGGGCAGGCGCGGCGCATCGGCGAGGAGTTCCAGGGCGGGATGCCGGTAGTTCTCGGAGTTCTGCGGCTGCGGCGGGGCCGCACGGCGCGCGGCGGCGGGAACGGGCGGCGGCGCGGCGGGCGCCACGCGGGAACGCGCCGGCGCCACGGCCTCCGCGGGCGGTGCCGGCTCGAAATCGTCGGCCGCGTCGGCCTCCTCCTCGTCGTGGTGAACCGGCGCCGGCGGGCGCCGCGACGCGGCCGGGGCCTGCGGCGGCGCATCGAAGACCGGCTCGCGCCGACCGTCGGACGGCGCCATCCGGGCGTCGGAGGCATGGGTCGCCCAGGGCGCATCCTCGGGGGCCGCGAAGGCGCGCTGCGCGGCGAGCGCCGGCGAGGCACCCGCATAGGCGAGCGCGGTGGTGGCGGCCGCCCGCTCGGCGCGCCAATCGGCGATGCGCGCCGCGAGGGCCGCGCGCCCGCCCATCAGAGCCTGCGCCATCGCCCCGAGGGAGACGATGCCGAGGCTCGGCTCGTCGTCCTCGTAGCGGCCGTCCTGGCTGGCATCCGGCCGGCCGCGGGCCGGCTGGCGCACCGGAGCCGGCGGCGCGTCGTAGGCGTCGAGATCCTCCTCGTCGATCTCGCCGACCCGGCATGCCCCCGTGAGGCACAGGATGGCGACGCCGGCGAAGAGGAAGCCCGCGAAGGCGTGGAGCGGCGTCGCGACGATGCCGAGCATCGTGCGGGCGGCATGCATCAGGGCATCGCCCGCGACGCCGCCGAGGCCGGTGGGCAGCGGCCAGCGCGCCGTGGAAGGCAGCGCGCTCGCCACGGCGCTCGCGGCGAAGAAGCCAATGATCCACAGGGTGAGGCGCAAGCCGCCGCGGGGCAGCGCCCGCGTGCGCATGAGCTGGATGCCCCACAACGCCGGGGGCAGGACGAAGGCGAGCGAACCCAGTCCGAGCAGCTGCATCGCCAGATCGGAGACGACGGCACCGCCGGTGCCGAGGACGTTGTGGGCGGGGTGGTCGGTGGCGTGGTTGAGGCTCGGATCGTCGATCGACCACGTCGCGAGCGCGACCGTCAGCGCGGTGGCACCGGCAAACAGCACGAGACCGCCCAACTCCGTCATCCGCTTGGCCAGGAACGGGCGAAAGCTGTCGACGAAAGTATCGTAGGGCGATGCGGAACGGCGAAGCGAGCGCATGCGGTACCAGACACGATGGGGAACTGTCCGGTCACGCTAGCGTCTGCGGAGTTAACGGCTGGCTAAGGTTGAGACTTCCCTTCACGCCCGAGCACCGGCCCCTCGCCGCCGTGGCACGGGCGCCGCACAGGCTCGCCCCGGCACGACGATGCCCCGCCGACGCGAAAGGCCCCGGTCGCGGGGACCGGGGCCTTCGGTAGCGACGCCCGAGGGCGCCGCGGGTTCGGCCGGCTCGGGCCTCAGTAGTTGTAGGCGCGCTCGCCGTGATCGGCGATGTCGAGGCCCTCGCGCTCCTCGTCCTGCGTGACGCGCAGGCCGATGGTGAGATCGACGAGCTTGTACAGGATCGCGGAGCCGACACCCGACCAGACGATCGTGAAGCCGACGGCCTTGAGCTGGCTCATCAGGGCGGCGCTGGTCTCGTAGGCGCCGACCGCGAGTTCACCGGGCTTCGAGGTGTAGTCGGGCAGGCCGACGCCGCCGAAATCCGGGTTCACGAGCAGGCCGGTGGCCACGGCGCCGAGGATGCCGCCGATGCAGTGGACGCCGAAGACGTCGAGGGAGTCGTCGTAGCCGAGGGCGTTCTTCACCGTGGAGCACATGATGAAGCAGACCGCGCCGGCGACGAGGCCGAGGATGATCGAGCCCATCGGACCGGCGAAGCCGGCGGCCGGCGTGACGGCGACGAGGCCGGCGATCGCACCCGAGAGCATGCCGAGGAGCGACGGCTTGCCCTTCAGCATCCACTCGACGAGCAGCCAGGAGAGGGCGGCGGCGGCGGTGGCGACGAAGGTGTTCAGCATGGCCATGGCGGCGGTGCCGTTGGACTCGAGGTTCGAGCCGGCGTTGAAGCCGAACCAGCCCACCCACAGGAGCGAGGCGCCGATCGCGGTCATGGTCAGGGAGTGCGGGGCGAGCAGGTCACGGCCGTAGCCGATGCGCTTGCCGAGCATGAGGCAGCCGACGAAGCCCGCGATGCCGGCGTTGATGTGCACCACGGTGCCGCCGGCGAAGTCGAGGGCGCCCCACTTGAAGAGCAGGCCCGCATCGGCGTTCACCGCGTCGAGGGCCGCCTGGGCGGTCGCCTTCGAAGCGTCGTCGGTGGCGGCGGCCAGCGCCTTGGCGGCGTTGCCGACCGCATCCGGGCCGCCCCAGTACCAGACCATGTGCGCCATCGGGAAGTAGATCAGCGTGGTCCAGAGGACCATGAACACGACCAGCGCCGAGAACTTCATCCGCTCGGCGAAGGCACCGACGATGAGGGCCGGGGTGATCATCGCGAACGTCATCTGGAAGCAGATGTAGACGTATTCGGGGATCACGACGCCGTTCGAGAAGGTGGCGACGGTGGAGTTCGCGTCGATGCCCTTCAGGAAGGCCTTGGACAGGCCGCCGACGAAGTCGTTGAGGCCGCCGCCGTTGGTGAAGGCGAGGCTGTAGCCGAAGATGACGAACAGCAGGCAGGAGATGCAGGCGATGGCGAAGACCTGCGTCAGGACCGAGAGCATGTTCTTGGTGCGCACGAGGCCGCCGTAGAACAGGGCGAGGCCGGGCACGACCATCAGCAGCACCAGGGCACTGGAGATGAGCATCCAGGCGGTGTCGCCCTTGTTCGGAACCGGCGCGGCCGCCGCGGCGGCCGGCACGGCCTCCGCGGTGGGCGTCTGCGCAAGGGATGGCTCGATGAACAGGAGCGCCAGCGCGGCGCCCCCCAGCCCGAGCGCCAGGGCATTGCGAAGTTTCATGGAAACGAGACTCCCGATCGCGGTGCGATGCTGATGTGAAGTGGGACTGTCAGGACTGGCCGGACGGGATCGTCCGGTCGAAGGCTGCCTCAGAGGGCGTCGACGTCGGTCTCGCCGGTGCGGATGCGGACGGCCTTCTCGAGGGGCACGACGAAGATCTTGCCGTCGCCGATCTGGCCGGTGCGGGCGGCGGCGGCGATCGCGTCGATGACGCTGGCGGTGAGGTCGGAGGCCACGGCCACCTCGATCTTGAGCTTGGGCAGGAAGCTCACGGCATATTCGGCGCCGCGGTAGATCTCGGTGTGGCCCTTCTGGCGGCCGTAGCCCTTCACCTCGGTGACGGTGAGGCCGTGTACGCCGATGCCGGTCAGAGCGTCGCGCACCTCCTCCAGCTTGAACGGCTTGATGATGGCCATCACGATTTTCATGGGCGACGCCCCCTTAGCTACGAGTGGAATTCGGCAGACGGAAAACTTGGCGGAGGAAACCCGCGCGCGTGGAGGCCACCGGCCGGCGCACGCGAGCGTCGCGACACGATCGGACCGGCCAATCCGCACGGGATCGTTTCCGACCCGTACGTCCGCCCCCATATTCAAGGACTATGCCAGAGGAACTTTTTCGCTGGCGCCCGTTCTGCCCAAGAAGTGTTCGAGCATTGACTCGGGACGCGGCGTTTCTCCGGCCAAGTTTGCTCACAAAATAGGCAAGCCGCCGATGAAAAAGGCAAATAGGCTGCGCTGCGGGCGTTTCGCCGGTGATGCAGGATCGTTCAGGCCTCGGCGCGGCGCGGGCGGATCATGCCCTCCTGCGCCACCGAGGCCACCAGGGTGCCGTCGCGGGTGAAGATCTGTCCGCGGGCGAAGCCACGCGCGCCGTCGGCGCTCGGGCTGTCCTGGGCGTAGAGCAGCCAGTCGTCGGCCCGGAACGGCCTGTGGAACCACAGGGCGTGGTCGAGGCTCGCGGACTGGATCTCCGGGTCGAACACCGTCTGCCCGTGCGGGATCAGGGTGGCGTCGAGGAGCGTCATGTCCGAGGCGTAGGCGAGGACGGCGCGGTGGATCGCCGGATCGTCGGGCAGGCGGTCCACGGCCCGCATCCAGACGTGGAAGCGCGGCTCGCGCGGCGCCCGGCGCAGGTAGCGCTCGATCTCGACGGGCCGGAGTTCGATGGGACGGCGACGGCCGAAATAGGAGAGGATCGGCGCCGGGATCGCGAGGCCGTGCCGGGCGGCATCGGCGGTGGCGGCGGGCGCTTCCGGCACGTCTTCCGGCGGCGGCACGTCGGGCATCGCGGCCTGGTGCGCGGCGCCCTCCTCCGCATCGTGGAAGGAGACCGACATCGCGAAGATGGCTCGTCCGTGCTGGTGCGCGACGACCCGGCGGGTGGTGAAGCTGCGCCCGTCGCGGATGCGCTCCACCGCGTAGTCGATCGGCGCCTTCGGATCGCCGCCGAGGAGGAAGTAGGCGTGCAGGGAATGGGGAGGCCGGGTGTCCGGAACCGTGCGGGTCGCGGCGACCAGGGCCTGCGCCACCTCCTGTCCCCCGAAGACCCGGAACCACCCGGTCTGCAGGCTCTCGCCCCGGTAGAGATCCGGCTCCGGGCTCTTCAGGTCGAGGATGTCGAGGAGTTCGGTGACGATGCCGGTCATGCCGCTTCCCTGATCGCCCGGCGTTTCCCGGGCCGCGTGGCCGCCGTGGCGCTACGGGCGATCCTTCACATGTGAACCATCTCCCTGGCAAGGATCGCGACGGCATGAGCCCGGCTTCCGCCGCGACCCATGCCCGACGACGATCATGCCCAGCGACGATCATGCCCAGCGACGATGATGCGGTCCCGATCCGCGACGCCGCGCGTTGCTCCGGAGACCGGGGAGTGGCACTCCCTTCCTGGCAGCGAGGACTTCCTGGCAGCGAGGACTTCCTGGCAGCGAGAACGGCGGGGATCGGCATGGACGCAACGGAGCGGCGCGGAAACCAGCGCAGCGTGGTCATCGCCGGCGCCGGCATTCCCGGCCTGACCCTGGCCCTGGCGCTGGCCCAGGCGAACGGCCCGGCCCTCGCCGTCACCCTGTGCGATCCCGGCCTCCGCGCCGGTGCGTCGCGCCATGCCGGGCGGGCCTACGCGGTGGCGGCGGGCGGGCGGCGGATGTTCGAGCGCCTCGGCGTCTGGGCGGCGGCGTCCGCGGCCGCACAGCCGATCCACGACATGGTCGTGAGCGACAGCCGCCTGGCCGACCCGGTGCGCCCGGTCTTCCTCACCTTCGCGCAGGACGCGGAGGCCGGCGCGCCCTTCGCCCACATGGTCGAGGCGGAGCCCCTGGCGGCCGCGCTGCTCGCGGCGGCCGAAGCGGCCGGGGTCGTGTTCGAACCCACCGGCATCGTCGAAGCCCTGCCAGCCGGCGGCACCACCCGCCTCGCCCTCGGCGACGGACGCACGCTGCAGGCCGCCCTGCTGGTGGCGGCGGACGGAGCGCGCTCGCGCCTGCGCGAGGCCGCCAAGATCGGCTGGGTCGGCTGGTCCTATCCGCAGATGGGGCTCGTCGCCACGATCGGGCACGAACGCGACCATGCGGGCCGGGCCTGCGAACACTTCCTGCCGAGCGGCCCCTTCGCGATCCTGCCCCTGGTGGATGGCGGCCCCCTCGGACACCGCTCGTCCATCGTCTGGACGGAGCGCGCCGCCGACGTGCCGGCCCTGACGGGCGGCGGACCGGAGGAGACCCTGGCCGAGATCGAGCGCCGCTTCGGGCTCAATCTCGGGCGCCTGTCCCTGGAGCGGGGCCCGAGCGCCCATCCCCTCGCCTTCGGCATGGCCCGCAGCTTCCGGGGCGAGCGCCTCGCGCTGCTGGGCGACGCCGCGCACGTCATCCACCCGATCGCCGGGCAGGGACTGAACCTCGGCCTCGCGGGCGCGGCGGTGCTGGCGGAGGCGGTCACCGACGCCCTCCGGCTCGGCCTCGACCCCGGCAGCCCGGACGTGCTGAAGCGCTACGAGCGCGCCCGCCGGTTCGACACCGTGGCGATGGGGGCGGTGACGGACGGGCTCAACCGCCTGTTCTCCAACGACGTGATGCCCCTGCGCCTCGCGCGGGACCTCGGCCTCGGCCTCGTCGACCGACTGCCGGGCCTGAAGCGCCTGTTCATCGGCGAGGCGGCGGCGGCCCGCGGCCCGCAGCCCCGCCTGATGCGCGGCGAAGCCCTCTGAAACGCCGGACGGCGGCCCTTCCCGTCGAGGAAGGACCGCCGCTCTTCGAAGTCCATGTCCCTGGGGACGCGCCCGCCGGTGGCCGTTACTTGCCCTTGGCGGCCTTGCTGGCCTTCTCGCGCTCGATGCCCTCGAGGATCAGGCGGTGCGCCTCCGCCTTGCCGCCCCAGCGCTTGATCTTCACCCACTTGCCGGGCTCGAGATCCTTGTAGTGCTCGAAGAAGTGCTGGATCTGGTGGATCGTGATGTCGGGCAGGTCGGTGTAGTCCTCGATCCGGTCGTAGCGCATGGTCAGGTGGCGCGACGGCACGGCGATGATCTTCTCGTCCTCGCCGGAATTGTCCTCCATCACGAGGACGCCGATCGGGCGGGCGCTGATGATCGCGCCGGGGGCGATCGCGCGGGTATTGGCCACGAGCACGTCGCAGGGGTCGCCGTCACCCGAAAGGGTGTGCGGGATGAAGCCGTAATTGCCCGGATAGTGCATCGCCGTATAGAGGAACCGGTCGACCACCAGGGCGCCGGCCTCCTTGTCCATCTCGTACTTGATCGGGTCGCCGCCGATCGGCACCTCGATGATGACGTTCACGTCGTCGGGCGGATTCTTGCCGATCGAGACCGCGTCGATGATCATGTGTCTGCTCCCGCAAGCAGGGGCGTTCCGGCCCCGTTGCCGGGTGTCTTAAGGCCCTTCCGCCGCGAAGGAAATCGTACCCTGCGGCAGGCGGCGACGTTTGCACGGAATTGTCGGGTCCGCCTCAGGGGCGGTCGGAGGGACCGAAGCGCCGGCGCCAGGCCGCGGCGAGGCGCGCGAAGGTCCGCTCGATCCAGCGGGCCGCGTGTTCCAGGGGCACCTTCAGCGCCGGGACGTCCTGGCTCAGGAGAGCGAGGCCGACCGGCAGCATCCACAGGCCGAGGATTGGCAGGATCGAGAAGATGCCGCCGAGGATGAAGAGGATCGCCGCCAGGAGACGGATCCAGAATCGCGAGGGCTCGCGCAGCCACTCCACCGCCCTGCGAATGCGGTCCGGCAGCTTCGCGCTGAGGTCCGTGACCCGCCTGTCCCAATCCGCCGCCGTCACGCCCATCCGTGGTCCCGTCCGCGATTCCCCGAGGCCCGGCCCGCCGGACCGGACCGCAGGGCGGCTCGGGCTTCGGCGATGTCAGGTGAAGCGAAAACCAACCTTGGGCAGAACCGTTCCGGCGATCCGGTCGACGGAACGGCCGATCTCGGCGCCGCCGAGGCCCGCATAGAAGGTTCGGGCGCGTTCGTTCCCCTCCAGCGTCCAGACCCCGACCCGGGAAAGCCCATGGTCGGCGAGATCGTTGGAGACGGCCCGGAACAGGCGCCGACCGAGGCCGAGGCCCTGGTGGGCCGGGCGGATGTAGAGCTCGTCGATCTCGCCGGGCGCCTGGAGCATGCGGCCCCGCGCCGGTCCGTAGACCGCGTAGCCGACGATGCTGCTCTCCTGCTCGACCACCACGAGGGGGCGGGTGCGCTGGGTGGCGCCGAGCCACCATTGCGAGCTGCGCTGCGAGATCATCCGCTCCAGCGCGACCCCGGGGATGATCCCCCGGTAGGCCTCGCGCCAGGTCTCGTCGAACAGGTCCGACAAGCGGTCGGCGTCGGCCGGACGGGCGCGGCGGATGCTGGTGGTGCTCGTACGCATGACGGATCCCCGCGCTCGATGAAGACGATGGACGGTTCGCGATCGGTGTCGACCACCGCATCGGAGGTCACGATCCGGGCGAAGACAAGGCGACCTTCGGCAACGCAAGGCCGATGCCGGTTGCTCCCCGCACGCCACGGCGTGTTTGCCGCGGCCGCCCCGCACTGGTAGATCAGCACCCTTCCGATCCCCCGCCCACCGGTTCCACCGCACCCGTGTTCAACCGCTTCCTCTCGTACGAGACCCGCTACGCCCGGCGCATGGCGCGGATCGCGCGCTTCGAACGCCCGATCGCCGGCCCGGTCTCGCGGGCCAAGGCCTGGGCGAACATGCTGCTGGTGGATCACGGCGTGTTCCGCCTCGCCTACCTGAACCGTCACCGGATCGGCGCGGGCAAGCTCTGGCGCTCGGCCCAGCCGACGCCCCACCAGCTGGCCTGGTTCAAGCGCCAGGGGGTCCGAACCGTGATCTCCCTCCGGGGCGGGCGCGAGCACGGCTCGTGGCCCCTTCAGCGCGAGGCCTGCGAGCGTCAGGGCCTGACCCTCGTGGAATTCGTCCTGCGCTCGCGCGAGGCGCCCTCGCGCGAGACCATCCTGGCGGCCAAGGCGTTCTTCGACGGGGTCGAGTACCCGGCGATGATGCATTGCAAATCGGGCGCGGACCGCGCCGGACTCGCGGCGGCGCTCTACCTCATCCTGCACGAAGGCCTGCCGGTGGCGGAGGCCATGGGCCAGCTCTCGGCCCGCTACGGCCATTTCCGGTTCGCCAAGACCGGAATCCTCGATGCGTTCTTCGCGCTCTACCGCCGGGACGGGGAGGCCCGGGGCATCGACTTCCTGACCTGGGTCGAGACCGAGTACGACCCCGAGGCGCTCAAGCGCTCGTTCCGCCCCGGCTTCTGGTCCGACCTCGTGGTGGACCGGGTCATCAAGCGCGAATAGCCGGGCACGAAAAACCCGCCGCGGCGGGGCCGGGCGGGCTGTTTCGAAGGATGGTCCGGGCGGGAGACCCCGCCGGGCTCGCCTCAGGCGGCGAGGCGGACCTTCGACGGCGCATTCTCGTTGCTGACGATGAAGCGGCCGGAATTCGAGAGCGGACCGTTCTTCGGCGTCAGGACGTTGGCGGCCACGAAGACCAGCGACACGTTCAGGGCGACGGCGGCGACAACGAAGAGAGCGATCATCGGAGGTGTTCCAGGGCAGTTGCGTTGAGCCGTATATGGCACCGCACCATTTTCACTGGTATACCAAATTCTACACACCACTCATGCGGCATGTGCAGGCCTCGTCGCGAGGAGAGACCGATCCGGTCTCGAACCCGACGCCATCGCATCGCTCGAACCTCGAGTCATGCAGGGCTCGTCGAATGACCGACCGAATGTAATCGCCGCGATCCGCAGAGCCTTCGCAGCGCACCAATCAGTTCATCGACAGACTTTCGATGTCCGCGGCGAAGGACGACACGTAGCCGGGACTTTCACCGGTGAGGATGATCAGGGTCAGGATCAATCCGACCGCGCCGAGATACACCACGGCGAAGAGATCCCTGTCGTCTCGACCTGCCAGGACGATGCCCGCGAACGGGACCGTCTGAAGGGTGAGCACCGCAGCGATGTTCATGGACAACCTCGAAATCAGCCGAGCCGGCGGGTGGATCGAGTCCCGGGGCCGGCCCGTCATGAGAGAGATCGACGGGCCGGCCGACAATTGCCGAGGGCGTGTGTCGCGGCCTCAGGCCGCCTGGACCGGCCGCGCCGCCACCGGGGCCGCGACGGTGTCATCGGTGAGGAAGCGCAGGCGCAGGGGCTTGAGCACGAACATCGCCAGGATCGCCGCCACGACGTTGAGCCCGATGATGATCGAGAACACCGCCGACCAGCCGTACTTGGCCGAGATCACGCTGGCGATCGGCACCAGGAACGAGGCCGTGCCCTTGGCGGTGTAGAGCAGGCCGGCATTGGTGGTGGCGAACTTCGAGCCGAAGGTGTCGCCGCAGGTGGCCGGGAACAGGGAGTAGATCTCGCCGAAGACGCCGAAATAGACCGCCGTGGCGAAGACGAAGACCAGCGGATGGGTGCCGTAGGTCAGCAGGGTGATGATCGCCAGGGCGGCGATCGAGAAGGCGATGAACATCGTGTTCTCGCGTCCGAGATTGTCGGAGACGAAGCCGAAGAACGGGCGTCCGAAGCCGTCGAAGATGCGGTCGAGGGAGATCGCGAAGGTGAGCGCCGCCATCTGCAGGCCGAACAGGCTGACGGGGACGTCCGCGACCTTGAAGTCGTGGGCGATCGGCGCGATCTGCGCCGCCGCCATCAGGCCGCCCGAGGCCACCATGACGAAGATCACGTACATCAGCCAGAACACGGGGGTGCGCACCACCTCGCGCGGCGTGCGGTCGACCTTGGCCTGGGGCAGACGGAGGGTCTTGCGCTGGACCGGCACCGCCAGGGACGGCTTGCGCAGGAGGAACGACAGGGCCACCACGATCGCCCCCTGACCGATCCCGAAATACAGGAAGGCGTCCTGGTAGCCGCTGGTGGCGATCATCTTGGCGATCGGCACCACCGTGACGGCCGCGCCGGCGCCGAAGCCGGCCGCCGTGGCGCCGGCGGCGAGACCACGCCGATCGGGAAACCACTTCAGGGCGTTGCCGACGCAGGTCCCGTAGACGGATCCGGCACCGATACCGCCGATGACGGCCGCCGCGTAGAGGAGGAAGAGGGAGTCGGCATGGGCGTTCAGGAACCACGCCAGGGCGATCATGATGCCGCCGAAGCAGACCACGATGCGCGGGCCGTAGCGGTCGACGAACCAGGCCTCGATCGGCACCAGCCAGGTCTCGGTGGCGACGAAGATGGTGAAGGCGAACTGGATCGCCGCGCGACCCCAGTGAAACTTGGCGTCGATCGGGTCGACGAAGAGCGTCCACCCGTATTGGAGGTTGGCGATCATCGCCATGCACAGCACGCCGAAGCCGAGTTGCCACCATTTGGCGGACGGTGAGTCCTGACGTTCCATCCCGAATTCCTTCTTGATCGGATTGTTCGCACCGATGCCACCAGCATGCACCAAAATTCTTTGTATGCAATATACCAGGGAATGAAATGTCGTTTGGGACGTACGAGGCAGCAATCGGCGGAGGCTCCACTCTCTAGCGTGAATGATCGTGCAGGTTGTCGAGGCGCGGCTCTACGCCGTCTGCGCACCGACACGCACCCGCCGGAGGCGGGCGCAGGTGGCATGCAGGCGTCGAAACGAGCGTTCGGCGGCGAGGCGGGTCCTATTCCGCCGCGATGCGGCTCGCCTCGCGATAGGGATGGGCCGGGTAGGTGCCGATGATCCGCAATTCGCGCGAGAAGTAGCCGAGTTCGGCGAGGGCCCGGGCGAGGCCGGGCTCCTCCGGGTGGCCGTCCACCTCGGCATAGAACTGGGTCGCAACGAACTGGCCGCCGACCATGTAGCTCTCGAGTTTCGACATGTTGACGCCGTTCGTGGCGAAGCCGCCCAGCGCCTTGTAGAGGGCCGCCGGGATGTTGCGGACCCGGAAGACGAAGCTGGTGACCATCGGCCCGGCCTCGGGCGAGACCGCCTCGGGCTCGGGTGAGAACACCACGAAGCGGGTGGTGTTGTGGCTCTCGTCCTCGACGTCGCGCTCCAGGATGTCGAGGCCGTAGACCTCCGCGGCCAGGGCGGGGGCCAGGGCGCCCCGGGTGGGATCGCCCGCCTCCGCCACCTCGCGGGCCGCGCCGGCGGTGTCGCCGGCGACGATCGGGCGGACGCCGAGGCGTCGGATGATCTTGCGGCACTGCCCGAGGGCGTGGACGTGACTGTGCACCGTCCGGATCTGTCCGATCGCGGTGCCGGGCAGGACCATCAGCTGGAAATGGATCGGCAGGAAGTGCTCGGCCACGATGTGCAGGCCCGAGGTCGGGATCAGATGGTGGATGTCCGCCACCCGGCCCGCGATCGAGTTCTCGATCGGGATCATCGCCCGCGTGGCGCGGCCCTCCTTCACGGCCGCGAAGGCGTCCTCGAAGGTCGGGCACGGCAGCGGCGCCCAGTCCGGGTAGGCCTGGGCGCAGATGATGTGGGAGTTCGCGCCGGGCTCGCCCTGGTAGGAGACGATGTGCTGGGGCATGGCGGGCTGGTCTTTCCGAGGCGCTTCAGTTCAGGCGGCGGGCCGACAGGATGGCGCGGGCGCGCTCCAGGTCGGCGGGGGTGTCGACGCCCAGCGGCAGGTCGTCGACGACGATGGCGTCGATGCGCATGCCGGCCTCGAGCGCCCGGAGCTGCTCCAGCTTCTCGCGGGTCTCGAGTTCGCCGGGCGGCAGGGCCATGAAGCGGGCCAGCGCCTTCCGGCGATAGGCGTAGAGGCCGATGTGATGGTAGAGCGGCCCCTCGCCCCAGGGCGCCTCGGCGCGGGTGAAGTAGAGCGCGCGCAGGCGGCGGGTGCCCACCGTGTGGCCGACGAGCTTGACCACGTTGGGGTCGCGCCGCTCCGACTCCTCGGTGATGACGGCGCAGAGGGTGGCGATGTCGACCGTGCGGTCGGCCAGAGGCAGGATCGCGGCGCCGATGATGCCCGGGTCGATGGTCGGAAGGTCGCCCTGGACGTTGACCACGACGTCGTGGTTGCCCTGCGGATCGATGATCTCCAGGGCCTCCGCCAGACGATCCGAGCCGGAGGGATGGTCGGCCCGGGTCAGCACCGCGAGGCCGCCGACGGCCTCGATGGTCTCGACGATGGCCGGCGTGTCCGTGGCCACCACGACCGGTCCGATGCCGGCTTCCACGGCCCGGCGCCAGACGTGCACGATCATCGGCTCCCCGGCGAGATCGGCCATCGGCTTGTTCGGCAGGCGGGTCGCGGCCATGCGCGCGGGAATGAGGACGATGGGATCGGACATCGGTCTGGGCCCTGCTCCGGCTGGGGCCGGTGCTTAACAGCGGCGCCACGGGTTGTCATGCCGCCCGCTCAGGCGGGGCCTTGCCGCCCGCTCAGGCGGGGCCTCGCCGACCCGGGTTCCGCCCCTCGTCCGCCGGACGGGAACCGGATCGGCCCGCTCGCGTCTGAAGAAGTGAGGGATGGCGGCGACACCGGCCGCTCTGCGACTACGCGAAGCGCGACGGGACCATTGTCAAGGTCGGGCTTGAGCGGCTAAGCACCCTCGACCGTTTCCAAAGTCCGGCACAGCTGCGCGCTGGACTTCGCCCTGAATTCTCCCCCCTCAGGCCGGCCGCACCGGAGTTGTCGAGAATGGACTCTTTCGAGCTGAACAAGGTTGCGGGTGCCGCGCTCGGCGCGCTGCTGTTCGCCGTGGGGTCGGGCTTCGTCGCCGAGCTGATCTATCATCCCAAGCCCGCGGGCAATGCGGGCTATGCCCTGCCCGAGCCGCAGGCGAAGGCCGCCGGTGGCGCCGCGCCCGAGGCGAAGGCCGAGCCTCTGCCGATCCGTCTGGCCAGCGCCACCGTCGACAAGGGTCAGTCGGCCGCCAAGAAATGCGCCTCCTGCCACAGCTTCGAGAAGGGCGGCCCGAACAAGGTCGGCCCGCATCTCTGGGGCGTGGTCGACCGCCAGCGCGCCCACGAGCCCGGTTTCGAGTACTCGGCCGCGCTGAAGGAGAAGGGTGGGACCTGGACCTACGACGAGCTCGACCACTTCCTGGCGAACCCCAAGGGCTACGTCCCCGGCACCAAGATGGCCTTCGCGGGCATCACCTCGCCGGCCGAGCGTGCCGACGTCATCCTCTACCTGCGCAGTCTCGCCGATACGCCCCACCCGCTGCCGGCGGCGGAGAAGAAGGCCGAAGGCGACAAGCCGGCCGAAGCCCAGCCGGCCGCCGCCAAGGCTGGAGATGCCAAGCCCGCCGACGCCAAGCCCGCCGACGCCAAGCCCGCCGCTGCCAAGCCGGCTGCTGCCAAGCCGGCCGAAGACCAGAAGCCCGAGGTCGCCAACCCGGCCACGGCCGCCAAGCCCACCGTCGCAGGCGAGGAGGCGAACAAGCCGGCGTCCGTGAAGCCCGCCGACGACACCCCGGTGCAGGCGGCTCCCGCCGCGCCGCCCGCCCCGGCCGCGACCGTACCGGCCGAGAAGCCGGCCCAGCAATAGGCCGGGCTTCCGGCGCGGATGGAGCTTTTCCAGGAACGAAGAAGGCCGGGCATCGCCCGGCCTTCTTCGTTCGTCGGGACCGAGGACGGGCGTCCGGGTCGGGGGTCCTGCGCGCACGCGCCCGCTTGGCGTTCGCGGCTGGTCCGTCCTAGAACACCCGCCTGCCGTCGCCGGTGCGGTGGCGGAACCGCGACCCCGGAATCCGGAGACCGCCTGCCCGTGATGAGAATTGCCCTGATCGGACGCCTCGTCGCCGCCCTCGCCTTCCTGGCCTGTGGCCTGCCCGCCCGGGCCGCCCCCGATCCGGCGCCCGCCGCGCCCAAAGGCGCCTGGATGCCCGCGATCACGCTGATGGGCGAGCCGAAATACGGCCCCGGCTTCAAGCATTTCGACTACGCCGACCCGAACGCGCCGAAGGGCGGCCTCGTGCGCCTCGGGGCCCAGGGCGGCTTCGACAACTTCAACTACGTGGTGTCGGGCCTGAAGGGCGATCTCGAGGGTGGGATCGTCCAGATCTACGATACCCTCATGACGGAATCGGCCGACGAGCCGTTCACCTCCTACGGCCTCCTCGCCGACGGCGCGCGCCTCGCCGACGACCTCTCGGCGGTGTCCTACCGCCTGCGCGAGAACGCCCGCTGGCACGACGGCCAGTCGGTGACGCCCGAGGACGTGGTCTGGTCCTTCGATGTCCTGAAGGCGAACAGCCCGTTCTACTCGGCCTATTACCAGACCGTCACCAAGGCCGCCGTCACGGGCCCGCGGGAGGTGACCTTCATCTTCTCCGAGGCCGGCAACCGCGAACTTCCGCAGGTCCTCGGCCAGTTGCGCGTGCTGCCCAAGCACTGGTGGACGGCCAAGGACGCGCAGGGGCGTCCGCGCGACGTGACCCAGACCACCCTGGAGATTCCCCTCGGCTCGGGTCCCTACCGCCTGGCGAAGTTCGAGGCCGGACGCAGCGCCACCTACGAGCGGGTGGCGGATTACTGGGCAAAGGACCTGCCGGTGAATGTCGGCCGCAACAACTTCGACACCATGCGCAACGAGTATTTCCGCGATGCGACGGTGCTGATCGAGGCGCTGAAGGGCGACCTGTTCGACTTCCGGGCCGAGAACGTGGCGCGCAACTGGGCCACGGCCTACGACAGTTTTCCCGCCGTGAAGGAGGGCCGCCTGCTCAAGGAGGAGTTCCCCGATCGGGGCAACGGCAACATGCAGGCCTTCGTGCTCAACACCCGCCGGGCGAAGTTCGCCGATGCGCGCGTGCGCCGGGCCTTCAACCTGGCGATGAACTTCGAGGAGATGAACCGGTCGCTGTTCTTCGGCCTCTACAAGCGCATCGATTCCTACTACTTCGGCTCGGAGCTGGCCGCGTCCGGGCTGCCGCAGGGCGACGAGCTGGCGATCCTCGAGGGTGTGAAGGACAAGGTTCCCCCTGCCGTCTTCACCACGCCCTACGCCAACCCCGTCAACGGCACGCCGGACGCGGTGCGCGCCAACCTGCGCGAGGCCGTCGGCCTCCTGAAGCAGGCCGGCTACGAGCTGCGCAACGGCCAGATGACGGACGTGAAGAGCGGCGAGCCCCTCACCGTCGAGTTCCTCGAATTCCAGAGCGTGTTCGAGCGGGTGGTGCTGCCCTACGCGGCGCAGCTTAAGCTCATCGGCATCAACAGCAACCTGCGCGTCATCGACCAGGCGCAGTACCAGAACCGCCTGCGGGCCTTCGACTTCGACATCACCACGAGTTCGTGGCCGGAATCCCTCTCGCCGGGCAACGAGCAACGCGAGTACTGGGGCTCGGCCTCGGCCGACAAGGCCGGCTCCCGCAACCTCATCGGCATCAAGGATCCGGCCATCGACGCCCTGATCGAGAAGGTGATCTTCGCCAAGGATCGCCCCGGCGTCCTGGCGGCGACCCACGCCCTCGACCGGGTGCTGCTGGCTCACGACTTCGTCGTGCCGCAATGGGGCTCGAACGTCTCGCGCACCCTGCGCTGGAACCGCTTCGGGCACCCGGAGGTGCTGCCGAAATACGGCAGCTCGGGCTTCCCCGCGACCTGGTGGTACGACGAGGCCCTGGCCGCGAAGACCGGGGCTCCGCGTTGAGTGCCGGCCCGACCCGGCGCGCCGTCGTCGCGGGTGCCGGCGCTGTCGGTGCAACCCTGGTCCTGCCCGCCCCCGCCCGGGCGGCGGCCCGCACCAGCCACGGCCTGTCGAGCTTCGGAGACCTGAAGTACCCACCCGACTTTCCGAACTTCGACTACGTCAATCCGGATGCGCCACGGGGGGGTCGCTTCGCGGCCCAGCTCGCCTCCACCCTGGGCAACCAGGCTTCCGACACCTTCAACACCCTGAACATCTACGTCCTGCGCGGCGACGGCGCCGCCGGCATGAACCTGACCTTCGACTCGCTGATGGTCCGCGCCCTCGACGAGCCGGACGCGCTCTACGGCCTCCTCGCCCGCTCGGTCGAGATTTCCGAGGATGGGCTGTCCTACCGCTTCAGCCTGCGGCCGCAGGCCCGCTTCCACGACGGCTCGCGCCTCACCGCCCACGATGTGGCGGCGTCGATGCGCCTGCTGAAGGAGAAGGGCCACCCCGAGATCTCGCAGGTGATCCGTGACCTCGCCGAGGCGACCGCCGAGGACGACGCCACGGTGACCCTGCGCTTCGCGCCCGGCCGCAGCCGCGACCTGCCCCTCTTCGCGGCGAGCCTGCCGGTGTTCTCGGCCGCCTACTACGCCAAGCGCGAGTTCGAGGCCTCCTCCCTGGAGCCGCCCCTCGGCTCCGGGCCCTACCAGGTCGGGCGCCTGGAAGCGGGCCGCTTCATCGAGCTGGAGCGCGTCAGGGATTACTGGGGCGCCGACCTGCCGGTGAATGTCGGCCAGAACAACTTCGACGCCATCCGGTACGAATATTTCCGTGATCGCCAAGTGGCGTTCGAGGCGTTCAAGGGCGGCGCCTTCACCTTCCGCGAGGAGTTCACCGCCCGGGTCTGGGCCACGGGCTACGACTTCCCCGCCGTGCAGGAGGGCCGCGTCCGCAAGGAGGTCGTGCCCGATGCCCGTCCCTCCGGCATGCAGGGCTGGTGGATGAACACCCGGCGCGAGGCCTTCCGGGATCCCCGGGTGCGCGAGGCGATCGGCCTCTGCTTCGACTTCAACTGGTCGAACGCCAACCTGATGTACGGCGCCTACATCCGCACAGCCTCCTACTTCGAGAATTCGGACCTGAAGGCCACGGGCCGTCCCGCGCCGGAGGAGCTGGCGCTCCTCGACCCCATGCGGGCCGACCTGCCGGCGGAAGTCTTCGGCGAGGCCTGGAGCCCGCCGAGTTCCGACGGCTCGGGCCAGGACCGCGCCCTCCTCAGCCGAGCCGTGGCCCTGCTCCGCGAGGCCGGCTGCACCCGCGACGGCGGCGTCATCCGGCTCCCCTCCGGTAAGCCGCTGGAGATCGAGTTCCTCGACAACGACCCGGTGTTCCAGCCGGTGACGCAGCCCTTCATCCGCAACCTCGGGCTGATCGGCATCCGCGCCAGCATCCGGCTGGTCGATCCCTCGCAGTACCAGGCCCGGGTCAAGGACTTCGACTTCGACCTCACCGCGCGCCGCTTCGCCAACGGACTCACGCCCGGCCCGGAACTCCGCGAGGCGTACGGCTCGCGCGCCGCCGGCACGCCCGGCTCGAACAACTTGGGCGGCATCGCCAGCCCCGCCATCGACGCCCTGATCGACAAGGTGACGGAGGCGACGTCCCGCGCCGACATGCTCCACGCTGCGCGCGCGCTCGACCGGGTGCTGCGGGCCGGCCGCTACTGGGTACCGATGTGGTACAAGGCCGATCACCGGCTGGCCCTCTGGGACGTCTATGGCCGCCCGGCCAAGGGTCCGACCTACGATCTCGGTGTGCCGAACGTCTGGTGGTACGACGCCGCCAAGGCCCGGCGCATCGGCCGAACCTGAGGGACACCCGTGCTCGGCTATATCCTGCGCCGCATCGCGCTCATGGTCCCGACGATCTTCGGGATCATGCTGATCACCTTCGTCATCGTGCAGTTCGCCCCCGGCGGCCCCGTGGAACGGGTGCTGGCGCAGCTTCAGGGCCAGAACGAGGGCAGCCTGTCGCGGGTGACGGGCGGAGCCGGCGACCTCGGCGGCGCCGCCCGCAGCGGAGGCGGCGGGGAGGCCAATGCCCGCTACCGCGGAGCGCAAGGGCTCGACCCCGCCTTCATCAAGAAGCTCGAGCAGCAGTTCGGCTTCGACAAGCCGGCTCCCGAGCGCTTCGCCAAGATGATCTGGGACTACGTCCGGTTCGATTTCGGCAACAGCTACTTCCGCGACGTCTCGGTGCTGCAGCTGATCCGCGAGCGCCTGCCGGTGTCGATCTCGCTCGGCCTTTGGATGACGCTGATCTCCTACGCGATCTCGATCCCGCTGGGCATCCGCAAGGCGGTGCATGACGGCTCTCGTTTCGATCTCTGGACCTCGACCGTGGTCATCATCGGCTACGCGATCCCGAGCTTCCTGTTCGGCATCGCGCTGATCATCCTGTTCGCCGGCGGCTCCTTCGTGCAGATCTTCCCGATCCGGGGCCTGACCAGCGAGAATTTCGAATCCCTGAGCCTTTGGGGCAAGGCGGTCGACTACGCCTGGCACATGACCCTGCCGCTGGCGGCCCTGGTCCTCGGCGCCTTCGCGACCTCGACCCTGCTCACCAAGAACTCCTTCCTCGACGAGATCCGCAAGCAATACGTGCTCACGGCCCGGATGAAGGGCCTCTCCGAGCGCCGGGTGCTCTACGGCCACGTCTTCCGCAACGCCATGCTCATCGTCATCGCGGGCTTTCCGGCGGCCTTCATCTCGGCCTTCTTTACCGGGTCGCTGCTGATCGAGACGATCTTCTCCCTGGACGGGCTCGGGCTCCTGTCCTTCACCTCCATCGTCGGGCGCGACTACCCCGTGGTGTTCGCGACCCTGTACATCTTCTCCCTGCTCGGGCTGGCGGTGAACCTGCTCTCCGACCTGATCTACACCTGGATCGACCCGCGCATCGACTTCTCGGCGCGGGCGACGTGACCGCGCTGCCCCTCGTCATCCGGCACGAGTACGCGGGCGACGGCGAGGCCATCGAGCGGCTCCATGCCCGCGCCTTCGGCCCCGGGCGCTTCGCCCGCACCGCCTACCGCCTGCGCGAGGGTACGGTGCCGGTGGCCGAGCTCTGCTTCACCGCCCTGGTGGCCACCTATCTCGTCGGGTCGGTGCGGGTGGGGCCGGCCGAGGCCGGCGGGCCGCTGCTGGTGCTGGGGCCGCTCACCGTCGATCCGAGCTTCGAGGGCCGCGGCATCGGCGCGGCCCTGATGACGGCCTGCCTCGACGCGGCGGCCGCCGCCGACCACGGCCTCGTCATCCTGATCGGCGACGCGCCGTACTATCGCCGCTTCGGCTTCTCGCCGATTCCCCAGGGCCGCCTCGTGCCGCCCTCCCCGGTCGACCCGGCCCGCTTCCTCTGGCGCGAGCTGAAGAGCGGCGCGGCCGCCACGGTCTCGGGGAACGTCAGGGCACTTCGCGCGGGTCGCTTCTCGCCGCTGCCGGAGTGATCCGCCCCAGCTCCGTTTCCATCGGGCGATCCTTCTCCCCTGTGCAGGAGAAGATGGCCCCCGAAGCGGCTCGGATGAGGGGAGCGCCGTATCCGGATAGGTCGCGCCCTTTTCCCGCCTGCTCCGCAGGCACCCTCCCCCGCAATGGGGGAAGGGTCGCGGGCGCTCACGCCGCCCGGCCGCGCCGCCCCTCGACCAGCCACATCGCCAGCACCGCGCCCGCGAGGGCCGCCAACGCCCACAAGCCCAGCGCCAGCGGGTAGACCTCCACGCCCCGGATATTCGCGCTGTCGCTCGGCCGGAAGCCGATCCAGTCGGCCCCGCTCAGGCGCCCGCCGCGCACGGATTGCAGGCGCGGCACCACGGTTCCGCCGCCGGCCTCGGCGACCCGGCGGATGGAGCCGCCGGTGCCCTCGGCCAGGGCCTTCACGCGCTCGGTGTCGCTGAACACGTCGGCGAGTTCGCGCGGGTTCGGCGGCCCGACGCTGACGAAGGCGACGAGATTGCCCGAGCGCAGGGTGTGCAGGCCGAGTTCGGTGGCCTCGAAGGTCGTGGCGAAGAGGCCCGGCTCGCCCTGCGCCAGGGTCAAGGTGCGCTGGCTGCCGGTGGGACCCGTGACGGTGACGGGCTCCACCGTGTCGGCCATGGTCTGGCGCTCGACCCGCACCTCGCGGCCATGCCCGGTGGTCTGCGCCCGCAGGGCCTCCTCCTCCAGGGCCGGCTCCTTCATGAGCCAGTGCCCGAGCCGGCGCAGCAGGTCGAGATAGGGGCCGCCCTCCTGATATCCGCGCGCCCAGAGCCAGGCATGGTCGGAGGTGAGCAGCGCGACCCGGCCCTTCTCCTCGCGGGACAGGGCCAGGAGCGGCAGGGCGTTCGGCCCCTGCAGGATCGGTTGGATGCCGGGCCGCACTTGCGTCGAGACGATGCGGAGCCAGTCGCCCCAGGCCGGGGGCGAGGCCTCGGAGCCCGGGAGTGCGCGGGTCACCGGATGGCGGTTGCCGATATTGGTGAGCGACGCCTTGTAGGGCTGCTCGACCACCCGCCCATTGGGCTCGCCCGGCAGGATCGCGGCCAGCCGGGTGCGGGACAGGCTCGAGGGCGATGCGAATTCGGGGCCGGCCGCGATCAGCAGGGCGCCGCCCTCGCGGACGTAGCGGACGATGTTGTCGAAATAGGCCGAGGGCAGCACGCTCTGGTTGGCGTAGCGGTCGAAGATGATCAGGTCGAAATCCTTGATCTTCTGGACGAACAGCTCGCGCGTCGGAAAGGCGATCAGGGAGAGTTCGGAGATCGGCGTGCCGTCCTGCTTCTCCGGCGGGCGCAGGATGGTGAAGTGGACGAGGTCGACGTTGGCATCGGACTTCAGGAGGTTGCGCCAGGTCCGCTCGCCCTGGTGCGGCTCGCCCGAGACCAGGAGAACCCGCAGCTTCTCGCGGATCCCCTCGATGGGCAGGACCGCGCGGTTGTTGATGGTGGTGAGTTCGCCCGGCAGGGGCTCGACCTCGATCTCGACCACGTTCGGGCCGCCGTGCTCGATCCGCATCGTCAGGGAGAAGGGCTGCCCTGTCGGGAAGGTCCGGCGCCCGACCTCCTCGCCGTCGCGGCGCACGGTGACGGTGGCGGTGCCCGTGCCGCCCCGCTCCATCACTTCGGCCCGGATGGTGAGGTCGCGCCCGACGATGCCGAAGCGCGGGGCCTCGATGAGCTTGATCTGCCGGTCGCGCTCGTCCGGATGGCCGGTGACCAGGACGTGGAGCGGGCCCTTAAGCCCCAGCGCCGCCACCGAGGCCGGGATGTCGTGGACGACGCCGTCGGTCAGCATGACGACGCCCGCCAGCCGCTCGGCCGGCACGTCGGCCAGCGCCTGCGACAGGGCGGTGAACAGCCGGGTGCCCTCGTCGCCCTCCTTGGCGTCGGGCACGTCGATGAACCGCGGCTCGATGTTGGTCAGGGCTCCGAAGCGGCGCTGCAACTCGGCGCGCACCGCATCGGTCACGGCCGGACGGTCGCCCAGCGCCTGCGAGCCCGAGCGGTCGACCACGATGGCGGCGATGTCCTTCACCGGCTCGCGGTCCTCGCGCACCAGGGACGGATTCGCGATCGCGAGGAGGACCAGGGCCAGGGCGAGCGCCCGCAGGATCGCGGTGCGGCCCCGGGCAAGGATGGCCAGCACGGCGAAGACCGCGACGAGGATCCCGAAGCCGATCAGCACCGGCCAGGGCACGAGGGGGGTGAAGCTGAGGCTCAGCATGGGCGCAGGGCCTCCGGTGCGGGGTACGTCACTGGCCGAGCCGCTCCAACAGCGCCGGAACGTGGACCTGGTCGGCCTTGTAGTTGCCGGTGAGCGTGTAGATCACGAAGTTGATGCCGCCGCGGAAAGCCATCTCGCGCTGGCGCTGGTCGCCGCCGACGATGGGGTAGAGCGGCTCGCCGCGCTTGCCCACGGCCCAGGCCGCGGCGAGGTCGTTGCTGGTGATGACGATGGGCGAGACGCCGTCGCCGGCCCGGGCCGGACGACGCTCGTTGCCTTCGCCGGCCGGCGGCAGGGTCTCGACCCAGGTCTGGCCGGTGGCGTAGCGGCCGGGGAAGTTGTCGACGAGGTAGAAGGCCTTGGTCAGCACGTGGTCCGGCGGCACCGGCTCGAGCTCGGGCACCTCCAGGGTCGCCAGCATCTTGCGAAGATAGGCCCCCTCGGGCGTCGGCGGGCCGCCCGGCCGCGCGGTGAGCGCGTCGCGGGTGTCGAAGATCACGGTGCCGCCGTTGCGCATGAAGGCGTCGATGCGCCGGATCGCGGTCTCGCTCGGCTGCGGCCGCCCCGCGACGATGGGCCAGTAGATCAGCGGATAGAAAGCGAGCTCGTCCTTCGCGGGGTCGATCCCGATCGGGTCGCCGGGCTCCAGGGCGGTGCGGCTCGCCAGCATCTGGGTCAGGCCCGAAAGGCCGGCCCGGCTCGCGGTGTCCGCCGCCTCGTCGCCGGTCACCACGTAGGCGAGCCGGGTCGCAAGGGCCGAGTCGAAGGCGCCCGCACGGGCCGGGGCGGCCGATTGGGCCTGCACCGGCCGGGGCATGCAGACCAGGGGACCGAGGACGAAGCCGGCCAGGAGAATCGCGGCCGGGCGCGAGACGAAGCCCCGCGCACGCCGGAGGAAGCCGCCGAGCCAGAGGCCCGCGAGGGTGTCGAGGATGAGGAGCATCAGGGCCAGGGTGAAGAGGGTGGCGCGCAGGTCGAGGGTCTCGGCACCGGCGAGCGAACCGAGGCGGGCACCCGACAGGGCTGCGAAGTCGAAGGGCTTCAGCCGGTCGGTCACCCCGAGGGCGTTGACGGCGATGCCGCCATCGGCCGGTCCGTAGAAGCCCGGCGGATGCTCCAGGGTCGCGCGGTCGCCGGAATCGGCGGAGACCGCGGTGGCCCCGGCCGGCGGGGCTCCGAGGGCGCCGAACCCGTCCAGGGTGAGACGCGGCGCCAGCACGGCGGTGGGCCGCGCGGCATCGCCCACCGGCAGGGCCTTGGCGCCGGCGAGGTTCACCACCCGGCGCAGCATGTCGATGAACAGGCCCGACAGGGGCAGGTTCGACCAGGTCGTGTCCGCCGTGACGTGGAAGAGCACGACGAGGCCCTGGCCGCGCTTCTGCGCCGTGACGATGGGGGTGCCGTCCTGGAGCGACGCCCAGGTCCGGCCCGGCAGGTCGCCGTCGGGCTCGGCCAGGATCTGCCGGCGCACGCCGATATCGGCCGGCGGCGTCAGGCCGGCGAAGGGGCTCTCGGGTGCGAAGGGGGCCAGGGTCCTGGGGCTGTCCCAGGAAAGCGTGCCGCCCAGGGTGCGGCCGCCGCGGCGCAGGCGCACCGGCACGAGGGGATCGTTGCCGGCGGCAAGGCGCGGCCCCGCGAAGCGCAGCAGGAGGCCGCCCTCGTCGACGAACCGTTCGACGCGGGCGAGGGTCGGCCCGTCGAGGGCGCCGACGTCGGCCAGTACGAGCACGGAGACCTGGTTGTCGAGGAGTTGGGTGATCGAGTCCGCGATGCCCTTGGCTCCGCGCGGCTCCTGCACGTCGGCATAGGGGCTGAGCGCGTGCGAAAGATAGTAGGTGGGCGCCAGCAGGGGCTGCGCCTGATCGCTGGTTCCGCCGAAGATGAGACCGACGCGGCGGCGCTTGCCGCGCTCGTCGACCAGGGTCACGGCACCGGCCGAGCGCTCGGCCGCGACTTCGATCCGGCTGATGCTGTTGCGGAGTTCCACCGGCAGGTCGAAGCCGACCTCGGTCTCGGTGGCGTCGGGCGCGAAGGTGAAGGCGTGCTCCGCCAGCGGCAGGCCCTTCTGGTCGACGGCGCGCACGAGACCGGTGTCGCGACCGTTCGGTGCCGCCCGCAGGACATGCGCGGTGAGCTGGCCGCTGGCCTCCGCGGCCGAGAGCGCGAGCGCCGGAGGCCGGTCGGCCTTCAGGATGGTGAGCGAGGCCCCGGTCCGGCCGACGAGGTCGGCGAGACTCTTGCCGAAGGTGTCCTCGCCCGGGCCCGCGACGCCGTCGCTGATCCAGAGGATCGCCGTGCTCGGGCTGCGCTCGAGAAAGGCGGCGAGCGTCGGCAGGTGCGCGGCGCGGTCGGCGAGATGGGGACGCGGCGCGATCGCCCGCAGGCGCTCCAGGGCCGCGGCCGGAACCTTCGACTCCAGGGCGGCGGTCGGCTCGGCCAGGGCGGTCACCGCCACGGGCCGGCCGTCGCGGGCCGCGCCCTCGATCGCGTCGGTGGCGACCCGCAGGCGGTCGCGCCAGTCGTGGGCGGCGGTGAAGCCGTTGTCGAGCACGACGAGGAGCGGCGTGCGCCCGGTGACGGCGCCGGTCCCGGAGGGATTCCAGACCGGGCCGGACACCGCCAGGATCAGGCAGGCGGCGACGAGAATCCGCAGGATCAGCAGCCAGGGGGGCGTCCGCGCCGGCGTCTCGCGCTTACCCAGGAGGTCGGCCATGATCCGCAGGGGCGGAAAATCGATGCGGCGCGGTCGCGGCGGGGTCACCCGCAGCAGGAACCACAGGGCGGGCAGGGCGACGAGCACGGCGAGAGCCAGAGGCGCGGCGAAGGTGAGGGGCAATCCGAGCATGCGGTGATCCTCAGCCGGTCCCGCGCGCCGCGGCGACGAGGGTCAGCAGGCGCAGCGCCGCCTCGCTCGCCGGCCGATCGGTGCGATGGATCGTCAGGGTCCAGCCCTGGGTCCGGGCGATTTCCGCGAGGCGGTCGCGATGGGCCGCGATTCGCACCCGGTAGGCCTCACCCCAGGCGCCGGCATCGCCGACATTGAGGCTGAGCTTCGACTCGAGATCGTGCAGGACCGCCTGTCCGGAGTACGGAAACGTCTCCTCGACGGGATCGACGATCATCACGAGGTGCCCTCGGGTGCCCCGGCCGGCGAGCCGATCCACCGAGGCCTTCACGGTCTCGGGCGGCGACAGGAAATCGCTGATCAGCACGGCCTCGTCGAACCGGCCCGGGTTCGCGGGCGGCGGGGCGTCGTCGTCCTGCCCCTTGGCATCGGCGACGAGGGCCTGGGCCATGGTCTCGATGATGCGGCGCGAAGCGGTCGCGCGGGTGAGGCCGAGCAGACCGGTGCGCTCGCCGCCCTCCACCAGGGCGTCGGCGAGCGCGAATCCCAGGACGAGGGCGCGCTCCACCTTCGGGGCTTGCGCCAGGTGCGAGGAAAAGCCCATGGAGGCCGAGCGGTCGATCCAGAACCAGATGTTGTGGGTGGCCTCCCACTCGCGTTCGCGCACGTAGAGCCGGTCGTCGCGGGCCGAGCGGCGCCAGTCGATGCGCGCGGCGGCCTCGCCGGCGACGAACGGCCGGAACTGCCAGAAGCTCTCGCCCGGCCCGGCCCGGCGGCGGCCGTGGATGCCGTGGGCCAGCGTCGAGGAAACCCGCCGGGATTCGAGGATCAGCCGCGGCATCCGCTCGGCCAGGGCCAGCGCGCTCTCGGTCTCGCGGCGTCCGGGATTTCGCGCGCGCCGGTCGAGGACCTGGGTGGCGCCGCCGCCGGGCCGGGAAATCGCCATGCCCTAGAGCTTGCCGGCGAGTTGGGCGATGAGGCCCGGGATGGTCTCTCCGTCCGCGCGTGCGGCGAAGCTCAGCGCCATGCGGTGCTTCAGCACGGGCTCGGCCAGGGCCTTCACGTCGGCGACGGAGGGCGCGACGCGGCCCTCGATCAGGGCCCGGGCGCGCACCGCCAGGGTGAGCGCCTGACTGGCGCGGGGGCCCGGCCCCCAGAGGAGCTTGCCCTTGAGCGCGGGGTCGCCGCCCTCGGGACGCGCGGACCGCACGAGGTCGAGAATGGCATCGACCACCGCGTCCCCGACGGGCAGGCGGCGCACGAGGCGCTGGGCCGTGAGCAGCGCCTCGGTGGACATCACCGCTTGCGGCTTGTGCTCGTCGACGCCGGTGGTCTCGATCAAAATGCGGCGCTCGGCGGCGCGGTCGGGATAGCCGACATCGATCTCCAGCAGGAAGCGGTCGAGCTGGGCCTCGGGCAGCGGATAGGTGCCCTCCTGCTCGATCGGGTTCTGGGTGGCCAGCACGTGGAAGGGGCGCGGCAGGTCGTGGCGCTCGCCGGCCACCGAGACGAAGTGTTCCTGCATCGCCTGGAGCAGGGCCGACTGCGTGCGCGGGCTGGCGCGGTTGATCTCGTCGGCCATGAGGAGCTGGGTGAAGACCGGCCCCTTCACGAAGCGGAAGGAGCGGTGCCGGTCGGCATCCTCGTCGAGGATCTCGGTGCCCAGGATGTCCGACGGCATCAGGTCCGGGGTGAACTGCACCCGGCGGGCATCGAGGCCGAGGACGGTGCCGAGGGTCTCGACGAGCTTGGTCTTGGCGAGGCCGGGCAGACCGACGAGGAGGCCGTGGCCGCCGGCCAGGATCGTCACCAGGGCGAGGTCGACGACCTTCTCCTGGCCGAAGATGACCTTGTGGATCGCCTCGCGCGCCTGCCCCACCGACCCGAGACAGGCTTCCGCCGTGGCGACGATGCCGTCATCGAGGGTGGTGGCCGGCTGGGAGCCCTGAATCATGCGTGTCGGTCCTGGCTTCTCCGCGTCGGCCGTCGAGGCTCGCGCGCGGCGGGATTGCGCCGTCGGGGGGCGGGCCTGGCGTCGGCCGTATGCCCGGGAGTGTGGCGCCCTTTGCGGCACGCTGGCAAGGTCGGCGCGACGACGCAGGGTTCGGGCCGCGTTCGGCGATCCGGCGTGCCTCTCTTCTCCCGTGGGTGAAGGGAACCCGTCGCGACGACGAAGACCGAAGCGATCGATCGGCAGCGCACGAGATTTCCGGGGATCCTATCGCGTGATCCGGGCGGTGCCAACAAAACCCTCTAATACTTGTGATAGACTTGTCTATAGAGGCGGAATGCCATCAAATCTTCGGAGGCGTACCGTGATGCGCCCCCCGGCCGTCACAGGCCGCCGCGCGCGAGGTGTTCCGATGTCCATCACGCAACTCGATCGCATCCGTGCCCGGCTCGCCGAGCGGCCGAGACCCGGCGACCCCGCCGCCCGGCGCGAGCGCCTCGACAGTTTGGGCGCGGGTTACGCGCTGGCACCCGACGTGACGGTGGAGCGCGCGGAGGTGCCGGGCGTGCGCGCGGAATGGACATGCACGGCCAATGCGGATGCCACGCGGGTGCTCCTGTTCCTGCATGGGGGCGGCTACATGGCCGGCTCCCTCGCCAGCCACCGCCACGTGGTGGCCGAGGCCGGACGGGAGGCGGGCACGCGGACCCTCGCCCTGGCCTATCGGCTCGCCCCCGAGCATCCGTTCCCGGCCGCCCTCGAAGATGCGCTGGCGGGCTACCGGTTCCTCCTCGAGAGCGGGGTCGCGGCGGAGCGCATCGTCCTGGCCGGAGAGAGCGCGGGCGGCGGCCTCGCCCTCGCGACGGTGATGTCGCTGCGTGCGGCCGGCCTGCCGCTTCCGCGCTGCCTCTGGCTCTCCACGCCCTGGGTCGATCTGGCGCTCACCGGCGCCACCCTCGCCAGCAAGGCCGCGGTCGATCCGCTCCTCAGCCGGGCCTATCTGGCGGAACTCGCCGCCGCGTACCTCGCGGGCTCCGACCCGCGCGCGCCGCTCGTCTCGCCGATCTACGGGGATCTGACGGGTTTTCCGCCGATGCTGATCCAGGTCGGGTCCGCCGAAATCCTGCTCGACGATGCCCTTCGGCTCGCGGGCGCTGCGGCGGCGGCGGACGTGCCGGTGACGCTGGCGGCGTGGCCTCACATGATCCACGCCTGGCACCTCTTCTACCCGGAGGTGGAGGAAGGCCGTTCGGCCCTTCGGGAGGCGGGTTCGTTCCTGCGCGCGCATTTCGACGGAGCCGGGCAGACATGACCGTGGGGATCGCGGGCCGCCGCGACGCCGGTACGCGGGTCTGGTGCCTGCGGCCTCGCCGGCCATAGCCACCCTCGGCCGCCCCGATCCGGCCCTCGGCATCGCTGTTCCCTCGCTGTCCGGATGCGCTATCTGATGATCCCATGACGCAAGCCGATCCTGCCCCGTCCGGCGACCCGACCATCGACCGCCTCGGCGCCGCCCTCGGGGACGTGGCCCGACGCGGCCCGCCGCCGGTGGAGCGCTGGGATCCGCCGTTCTGCGGGGCGATCGACATGCGGATCGCCGCCGACGGGACCTGGCACCACGACGGCACGCCGATCCGCCGCCAGGCCCTCGTCAAGCTGTTCGCCTCGATCCTCAGACGCGAGCCCGATGGCGGCTACGTCCTGGTCACCCCCGTGGAGAGCGTCGGCATCACGGTGGTGGATGCGCCCTTCGTGGCCGTGGAGATGGCGGTGGAGGGCGACGCTCCGGGGCGGCGCATCGCTTTCCGCACCAATGTCGACGACCTCGTGCCGGTGGATGCCGGCCATGCCCTGCGCTTCGAGCAGGATGCGGGCGGCGGCCTGCGCCCCTACGTCCATGTCCGCCGCGACCTCTGGGCGCTGCTGACCCGGGCGCTGACCTACGACCTCCTCGCCCTGGCCGAGGAGCAGGACGGCTGGCTCGGCGTCGCGGCCGGCGGCGCCTTCCACCGCATCGCCCCCGCCGAGAGCGCATGAGGCAGCCCGACGCGCTGGCCGACCTTGTCGCGCGGGCCGGCGCCCGCCTGTCCGCGGAGCCGCCCGGAGACGGCGCTCCCACCGCGAACCCGCGGGGCGACCACGACCTCGACGGGGCCAACGCGGCGGTGGTGCCGGAGCGCCCGCACCGGCGCGCCGCGGTGCTGGTGCCGGTGCTGCCCCGGGCGGACGGCCCCAGCGTGCTGTTCACCGTGCGGGCCGCGCACTTGCGCGACCATTCGGGGCAGATCGCCTTTCCGGGCGGAAAGATCGACCCCGACGATCCGAGCCCGGCCGAAGCCGCCTTGCGCGAGGCGCACGAAGAGGTCGGCCTTCCCGCCGCGGCGATCCGTGTCCTCGGCTATCTCGATCCCTATCTCTCGGCGACCGGCTTCCTGGTGCAGCCCGTACTCGGCCTCGTGGACCCGGAAGCAGGCCTGACCCTGAATCCGGACGAGGTCGCCGCCACCTTCGAGGTTCCCCTGAGCCACCTCCTCGATCCGAGCCAGCGCCGCATCGAGAGCGCAGTCTGGCGCGGGCGGCAGCGGCGCTACTACGCCATCACCTACGGGGAGTTCCGGATCTGGGGCGTCACCGCCGGGATCGTCAACAACCTGCGGGAGCGCCTCTTCCCGTGACGCCGCGCCCGCTCACCCGCCGCCCGAGACAATCATGATTCGCCGCGTCCTCGAAGAAGTCCTGATCTTCCTCTCCCCGTTCCTGCTCTTCGCGGTCTACCTCGCGATCCGCGGGCGTCGGCCGGACCATGGGGCGAACTGGGACGGGCAGGCCTTTCGCCTGACCCTCGCGGGCCTCGTGCTGGTCATCGTGTCCCTGGTGGCGACGGGACTGTTCAGCGAGCACCATCGCGGCGGCTACGTGCCGCCGCATCTGGAGAACGGGCAGGTCGTGCCTGGGCGCTTCCAATGAGCGGGCACGCATTGGACGAAGCGGGTCTGGCGCACCTTCTCGACAGGCCGGAGGTCCGACGCGTCCTCGCCGCCCTGGCAGCCGAGGGCGAAGCGACCCGCCTCGTCGGCGGCTGCGTGCGCGACGCCCTGCTGCGCCGTGCGGGCGACGACATCGACCTGACGACGACGCTGCTGCCGCCGGCCGTGATGGCGAAGGCCGAGGCGGCCGGCCTGCGCGCCATCCCGACCGGAATCGAGCACGGCACCGTCACCCTGCTCGCGGGAGCGGCCGCCTTCGAGGTCACGACCCTGCGGGAGGATGTCGAGACCGATGGCCGTCACGCCGTCGTGCGGTTCGGCCGTGACTTCGTCCTCGATGCGCAACGCCGGGATTTCACCATCAACGCGCTCTCGCTCGCCCCGGACGGCGCACTCCACGACACGACCGGCGGGGTCGAGGATCTTCGGGCCGGGCGCGTGCGCTTCATCGGCGAGGCCCGGACGCGGATTCGCGAGGATGCCCTGCGCATCCTGCGGTTCTTCCGGTTTCACGCCCGCTACGGTGCCGGAGCGCCCGATCCGGCGGGGCTGGCCGCCTGCATCGCCGCCCGCGACGCGCTGGACGGGCTCTCGCGGGAGCGGATCCGCGCCGAATTCCTGAAGCTGCTCATGGCTCCCGGCGTGATCGCTGCCGTGACCATCCTGAGCGAGGCCGGGCTGCTCATGCGGCTGACAGGCGGGCTCGGTGATCGTGGCCGTTTCGAGCGTGCCCTCGCGGAGAACGAAGTGGGATCGGCGATCGCGCGGCTGGCCGTGCTGGCAATCTGGTCCGAGGCGGATGCCGGGCGGCTGGAGGCCGGCCTACGGCTTTCCAAGGGCGAACACGCTGCGCTGGCCGCCTATGGCCGGGCCGTCAGCGCGCTGCATGGACGGGCCGTGATCGACGATTCGGAAATGCGCCGGCTGGCCGCCGACCATGATCGCACCGCGCTGGGTCTGGCGCGTGCGGCGACCCGCGGCGAACCGAATCCGACCCTGTCGCCGGAGGCGGAAGGCCGTCTCGAAGGATTGCAGCAGGGCCGGATCGCTGCGCCGAAGTTTCCCCTCACGGGCGCCGATCTCGTAGCGCGAGGCATTCGGCCCGGTCCGGAGATCGGCCGCCGACTCGCCCGTGCGCGCGCCCTGTGGCTGGATCTCGCCTGCCCGGAGGATGCGGCCGCGCGCGAACTCCTGCTCGAGCGTGCGACCGGGTAGGATCCCGAAAGCTGCCGGGCCTCAGAAGTTGAGGGCGACCTTGGCGTCGCGCAGCTGGACGATCTGGCCGTTCAGTTCGTCCTTCTTGGCGAAGTCCTCGGTGGCGTCGCGCAGCATCTCGACGGCCTCGATGTCCCGATCGAGGGATTCCGGCGAGATCTCTTCGAAGGGGTTCGCACGCTCGGCGATGACCGTCACGGAGGTCGGACCGATATCGGCGAAGCCACCGCGGACCAGGACGCGCTTGCCGGTGTGACCGGCCTCGTTGATCACGATGACGCCGACCTTCAAGGCGGTGAGCACGGGAGCATGGCCGGGAAGAACCGTCATCTCGCCCTCGATGCCGGGCAGTTGCACGGCCTCGATCTGGCCGGAATACAACGTCCGCTCGGGGCCGACGAAATCGAACTGGAAGGTGGCCATGAGGTCGAGGATCCCGGCTCGGGTTGTCTGTGCGGAGTGACGGCGCGCCGTGCCCGTAAGGCGCGCGCCGTCGTGTTCGTCGTCAGGCCCGGCGGCGATCGGCAACGAAGCCGATCCCGAGGCCCAGCACCGCGCCGATGACGGCGAAGATGCCGATATGCTGCATCTGGCCCGTGGTCAGGGAGCCGCCGCGGGTTCCCGCGGGCGTGTCTCCCTGAACCTCGAGGCTGAACGAGCCGATCTTGATCTCGGCGGCCTCGGGCCGGGTGAGATACCCGGCGAGACCGCCGACCACGAGACCGACGAGGAGGAGAACGACCTTGGCGTTCAAGACCTCAGGCCGCCGCGGCGATCTTCTTCGCCTTCTCCTTGGCGTCCTCGATCGTACCGACCATGTAGAACGCCGCCTCCGGCAGGTCGTCGTACTCGCCGTTCACGAGGCCCTTGAAGCCCTTGATCGTGTCGGCCAGCGGGACCTGGATGCCCGGCGAGCCGGTGAAGATCTCGGCCACCGAGAAGGGCTGCGAGAAGAAGCGCTCGATCTTGCGGGCGCGGGCGACGGTGAGCTTGTCCTCTTCCGAGAGCTCGTCCATGCCCAGGATCGCGATGATGTCCTGCAGGGCCTTGTAGCGCTGCAGGGTCTGCTGGACCTTGCGGGCGACGTCGTAGTGCTCCTCGCCGAGGACGGCGGGGTTGAGCATGCGCGAGGTGGAGTCCAGCGGATCCACGGCCGGGTAGATGCCCTTCTCGGCGATCGAGCGCGACAGCACGGTCGTGGCGTCGAGGTGGGCGAACGAGGCGGCGGGCGCCGGGTCGGTCAGATCGTCAGCCGGCACGTAGATGGCCTGCACCGAAGTGATCGAGCCCTTGGTGGTGGTGGTGATGCGCTCCTGGAGGGCGCCCATGTCGGTGGCCAGCGTCGGCTGGTAGCCCACCGCCGACGGGATGCGGCCCAGCAGCGCCGACACTTCCGAGCCGGCCTGGGTGAAGCGGAAGATGTTGTCCACGAAGAACAGCACGTCCTGCCCCTGGTCGCGGAAGTCCTCGGCGATGGTCAGGCCGGTGAGGGCGACGCGGGAGCGGGCGCCGGGGGACTCGTTCATCTGGCCGTAGACCAGGGCGCACTTGGAGCCTTCCGCCGAGCCGTTATGCTCCTTCGGGTCCATGTTCACCTTGGACTCGATCATCTCGTGATAGAGATCGTTGCCCTCGCGGGTGCGCTCACCGACGCCGGCGAACACCGAGTAGCCGGAGTGCACCTTCGCGATGTTGTTGATGAGCTCCATGATCAGCACGGTCTTGCCGACGCCGGCGCCGCCGAACAGGCCGATCTTGCCGCCCTTGGCGTAGGGGGCGAGGAGGTCGACCACCTTGATGCCGGTGACGAGGATCTGCGACTCGGTGGACTGCTCGGAATAGGCGGGCGCCGGCTGGTGGATGGCGCGCAGGGTGTCCGACTGGATCGGGCCGGCCTCGTCGATCGGCTCGCCGATGACGTTCATGATGCGGCCGAGGGTGTTGAAGCCGACCGGGACCTTGATGGCCTCGCCGGTGTCGGTGACTTCCTGGCCGCGGACCAGGCCTTCCGAGGTGTCCATGGCGATGCAGCGCACGGTGCTCTCGCCGAGCTGCATGGCGACTTCGAGAACGAGGCGGCTGCCGTTGTTCTTGGTCTCCAGGGCGTTCAGGATCTCGGGCAGGTGGCCGTCGAAGTGAACGTCGACCACGGGGCCGATGACCTGGGTGATCTTGCCGACCTTGCTCGAGCCGGCGCCGGGGATCGCGGTGTTCGCCATGTTACGGGTCCTTTGGAAATGTTGCGGTCAGGGCGTCGGGTGCGCTTAGAGCGCTTCGGCGCCCGAGATGATCTCGATGAGTTCCTTGGTGATCATGGCCTGACGCGTCCGGTTGTAGATCTGCGTCTGCTTCTTGATCATCTCGCCCGCGTTGCGCGTGGCGGAGTCCATGGCACCGGTGCGGGCACCCTGCTCGGAGGCGGCGTTCTCCAGGAGCGCGCGGAACACCTGGACGGTGAGGTTGCGCGGGAGCAGCGTGTCGAGGATGGCCTCCTCGCTCGGCTCGAACTGGAGGGCGGCGTCGGGGGCCGTCGCGCCGGTCTCCGGAAGCTCGGCCGGGATGAGCTTCTGCGCCGTGGGGATCTGGGAGATCACGGAGCGGAAGCGCGAGTAGAAGAGCGTCGCGACGTCGAACTCGCCGGCATCGAAGCGGGCGATGATGCTGTCGGCGATCTCGGCGGCGAACTCGTAGTCGACCGCCTTGTTGCCGCGCAGATCGCGGTTCTCGATGATCTCGTCGCGGAACTGGCGACGGAGCAGATCGTAGCCCTTCTTGCCGACGGTGATGATCTTCACCGTCTTGCCCTCGGCCGCCAGCTTGCGGGCATGCTCGCGGGCCAGACGCGCGATCGACGAGTTGAAGCCGCCGCACAGGCCGCGATCGGCGGTGCAGACGACGAGCAGGTGCGTCTTCTCGGAGCCGGTGCCGGACAGGAGCCGGGGACCCTGCACGCCGCCGACGAGGTTCGCCGCGAGGTTGCCGAGCACCTGGGACATCTTCTCGGCGTAGGGACGCGCGCTCTCGGCGGCCATCTGGGCGCGCCGCAGCTTGGCGGCAGCGACCATCTGCATGGCCTTGGTGATCTTCTGCGTGCCCTTCACCGAGGTGATGCGGTTCCGCAGATCCTTCAAACTCGCCATGGGGTGACTTCCAGATCCATCCGCTGCCGCTCAAGGCGAGGCGCCCGAACGACCCGAGCGCCTGCTCTCACTGAGGTCCGGCCACCCGGGGGCGGCCGGTCGTGCTGTCGAAGCTTTACGCCAGGGACTTGGCGACGCTCTCGACGACGCCCTTCAGCGTCTTGGCACTGTCGTCGGACAGGTCCTTCGAGTCGCGGATCTTGGTGAGGAGGTCGGCGTGCTTGGTACGCAGGGCCGAGAGCAGGGCGTCCTCGAAGGGACGGACCTTGTTCAGCGGCAGGGTGTCCAGGTAACCGTTCACGCCGGCGTAGATCACGGCGACCTGCTCTTCCATCTTCAGCGGCGAGAACTGCGGCTGCTTCAGGAGCTCGGTCAGGCGCGAGCCGCGGTTCAGGAGCTTCTGGGTCGAGGCGTCGAGGTCCGAGCCGAACTGCGCGAAGGCGGCCATCTCGCGGTACTGCGCCAGCTCGCCCTTGATCTTGCCGGCGACCTTCTTCATCGCCTTCGTCTGGGCCGAGGAGCCCACGCGAGAGACCGAGAGGCCGACGTTCACCGCCGGGCGGATGCCCTGGTAGAACAGATCGGTCTCGAGGAAGATCTGACCGTCGGTGATCGAGATCACGTTGGTGGGGATGTAGGCCGAGACGTCGTTGGCCTGGGTCTCGATGACCGGCAGCGCGGTCAGCGAGCCGTTGCCGGCGGCATCGCCCATCTTGGCGGCGCGCTCGAGCAGGCGCGAGTGCAGGTAGAACACGTCGCCCGGGTAGGCTTCGCGGCCCGGCGGGCGGCGCAGCAGCAGCGACATCTGACGGTAGGCCACGGCCTGCTTGGAGAGATCGTCGTACACGATCACGGCGTGCATGCCGTTGTCGCGGAAGTACTCGCCCATGGCACAGCCGGCGAAGGGCGCGATGAACTGCATCGGCGCGGCGTCCGAGGCGGTGGCGGCGATGACGATCGAGTATTCGAGCGCGCCGTTGTCCTCGAGGGACTTCACGAACTGGGCGACGGTGGAGCGCTTCTGACCGATGGCGACGTAGACGCAATAGAGTTTCGCGTTCTCGTCGATGCCGGCATGGGCCGGCTTCTGGTTCAGGATGGTGTCGAGGGCGATGGCGGTCTTGCCGGTCTGGCGATCGCCGATGATGAGCTCGCGCTGGCCGCGGCCGACGGGGATCAGGGCGTCGATGGCCTTGAGGCCGGTGGCCATCGGCTCGTGCACCGACTTGCGCGGGATGATGCCGGGGGCCTTCACGTCGACGCGGCGGCGCTCGGTGGTGGCGATGGGACCCTTGCCGTCGATGGGGTTGCCGAGGGCGTCGACCACGCGGCCGAGCAGCGCCTTGCCGACCGGCACGTCCACGATGGCGCCGGTGCGCTTGACGGTCTGGCCTTCCTTGATGTCGCGATCGGACCCGAAGATCACGATGCCGACGTTGTCCTGCTCGAGGTTGAGGGCCATGCCGCGCACGCCGGCCTCGAACTCGACCATCTCGCCGGCCTGGACGCTGTCGAGGCCGTAGGCGCGGGCGATGCCGTCACCGACGGACAGGACCTGACCGACCTCGGTGACCTCGGCTTCCTGGCCGAAATTCTTGATCTGATCCTTCAGGATCGCGGAGATCTCGGCGGCGCGGATGTCCATCGTCGGGCCTCTTGTCTTGGATTGAATGAATGGGGTTGGGAACGGGAAGCGGTCGGACCTCGGAGGTCCTTACCGGGCTTCCCGCATCGCGAGGCGAATACCGTTGAGCTTGGTGCGCAGGGAGGCGTCCACCATGCGGCTGCCGATCTTGACCACGAGGCCGCCGATCAGGCTGGGGTCGATCCTGAGGTCGAGGTCGATCTCCGACCGCGTCACGTCGCGCAGGGAGGCCTTGATCTCCTCGACGACGGCGTCGGAAGGACGCTCGGCGACGGTCACCTCGGCACGGACGATGCCCTTCGACTCGCGCACCAGGGTGCGGAAGCCGCGGATCATGTCGGGGAGCGCGAACAGGCGACGGTTGGCGGCGGCGAGGCGGATGAAGTTGCCGCCGAGGCCACCGATGCCGGACTTCTCCAGGAGGGCGACGATGGCGGCCTCCTGCTCGGCGCCCGAGAAGACCGGGCTGCGCACGAAGCGGCGGAGATCCGCGCTCTCCTTCAGCATGGCGTCGAACTGGTCGAGACTCGCCGCGACGCCATCGATGTCGCGCTCGTCACGCGCCAGTTCGAACAAGGCCGACGCGTAACGCGCCGCTACGCCTGCAACCGGGGAACCCGCCTCGGAACCGTTCTGCGCCACGCGCCGCTCTCTCTTCAATCCTGCCTGAGGGCTCCGGCCGTGTCGCACCGTGTTCGGCGCGGGCTTTCGAAACCGTCAGGATTGGGAACGTGCCGGTCTGCGCGGGCCATGAAAAGCCCGCCCTTCCGGCGCGGCGAGGGCCTAGCATGCGTGTCCGGGGGGCGCAAGACGATGGAACCCGCGCCGGAGCTTTGTGCGACGCGAGATGCCGAACCCCGTTCCGATGCGGGCAAACGGTGGCGAAGGTGAGGCCGCGGCCTCAGCAGGCGATCCGGTCGCAGCGGCGGGTCGCGGCCACCATCCGGGCCAGAGCTTTCGGACCGGGATGGCCGAGGAGGCCGGTATTGCCCAGGACGTAGGAAGGTGTCGCGGAGAGGCCGAGATCGGCCGCCATGCGCATCTGCGCCTTGAGCGCGAGACGGACCTCCTCGCTGTCGGCGACGCTCTCGATCTCTGCCGCGGGCACACCGAGCCTGGCGGCGGCCTGGAGCGCCCCGGGCCCATCGATCTTGCCGGGCTTGCCGAGCAGGGTCCGGTAGAGGCTCCAGGCCGCGGCCGAGCCGAGCCTGCGCTGGATCGCCAGGGCGACCTTGGCGGCCTGAGCGGACTGCACCGCCAGGATCGGGTTGTTGATCAGGCCGATTCGCAGCGACGGGTCGCTCTCGCTGAGCGAGACCATGTCGGCCGCCGCCTTCCGGCAATACGGGCAGTTGTAGTCGAAGAACTCGTACAGGGTCGTCTCGGCCTCTGCCGGGCCGACATAGGTCACGCCGCGCAGGGCCGGGATCTCACCGACGATCTCGCCGGGCAGACGCATGTTGGCGACCGGGCGGCCATCGTCGCTGTCGACCTTGAAGGCCTGGCCGTAACCCTGAGCCAGGCTCGTCCCCGCCGATCCGAGGCCGGCGCCGAGGGCAGCGGAGGCGAGGAGGAAGCGCCGGCGGTCGAGGCCCGGTAACGCGAAGCTCATGGGGCGGCCCTGGAAAGGTGGGGACGGGAAGCGTGGGAACGGCCCGGCTTCTAGACCCGCCGGCGCCGGACCGCCAGACGCGCGCATCAGCGCATCGCCCCGGGCCGGTCGCCCGCCGCCCAGGCGAGGGCCTGTTCCAGGCGGTCGTTGCCCCAGAACAATTCGCCGTCGTCCGTGAGGAAGGTCGGCGCGCCGAAGATGCCGCGCGAGCGGGCCTCCTCGCCGTTGACGCGCAGGCGCCCCTTGTTCGTTTCGGACGCGGCCTGCTTCAGGATGATCGTGCCGTCGAGGCCGAGACCGTCCAGGATCGACACCACGGCGGGCGGCTCGGCGATCGACTGTCCGCGGGCGAACTCGGCCTCGTAGACGGCCTTCGAGAACGGAACGAGCCAGTCGTGGTCCATGCCGTAGGTCGCCGCCCGGGTGGCGCTCAGACTGTTCTGCGGGAAGGGATCGGGACGCTTGACCGGCGGCAGCCCGAGGCGGGCGGCCTCGCGCTCGACGTCGCGCCACATGTGGCGGCCCTTGGCGGCGTAGAGGTTGAAGGGTGAGGAATTCCAGCCCTGTGCGGCGAAGATCGGGCCGACCAGAAAGGGGCGCCAGCGGATCTCGACGCCGGAATCCGCCGCCAGGGCCTCGATCCGCATCGCCGAGAGGTAGGAATAGGTCGATGCGAACTCGTACCAGAATTCGAGGGTCGGCCTGCGCGGCATGCGTCGAATCTCCGGGATCGAGAATGGTCGTCAGTGTCGCCCGCCCGGGGGACCGCGACAAGGCGCTCCCCGACAGCGGCCTCGCTGAGCGAACGCGTCCGACGGCACGGCGGTTGCACGGCCCCGCGCTCCGCTGTTAAGCCGCCGCAATCACGCCGCAGATGCGCACGACGCCGACGCGCACGATGCCCGAACCGGAAGCGAGCCCATGACCGACGCGAACCCGAAGCCCGTCAACAAGGTCGTGCTCGCCTATTCCGGCGGCCTCGACACCTCGATCATCCTGAAGTGGCTGCAGACCACCTATGGCTGCGAGGTCATCACCTTCACGGCCGATCTCGGCCAGGGCGAGGAGCTGGAGCCGGCGCGCAAGAAGGCCGAACTCCTCGGCATCAAGCCCGAAAACATCTTCATCGAGGACCTGCGCGAGGAATTCGTGCGGGACTACGTGTTCCCGATGTTCCGCGCCAATGCCCAGTACGAGGGCGTCTATCTCCTCGGCACCTCCATCGCGCGGCCGCTGATCGCCAAGAAGCAGATCGAGATCGCCGAGAAGCTCGGGGCGGACGCCGTCTGCCACGGCGCCACCGGCAAGGGCAACGACCAGGTCCGGTTCGAGCTCGGCTACTATGCCCTGAAGCCCGATGTCACGGTCATCGCGCCCTGGCGCGAGTGGGACCTGAAGAGCCGCGAGCAGCTCATCGCCTTCGCCGAGCAGCACCAGATCCCGATCTCCAAGGACAAGCGCGGCGAGAGCCCGTTCTCGGTGGACGCCAACCTCCTGCACGCTTCGTCGGAAGGCAAGGTTCTGGAGGATCCCGCCGACGAGGTGCCGGATTACGTCTACTCGCGCACCCGCTCGCCCGAGGAGGCGCCGGACACGCCGACCGTGATCAGCATCGGCTTCGAGAAGGGCGATGCGGTCTCCGTCGACGGCGAGCGGCTGTCTCCGGCGAGCCTGCTCGCCAAGCTCAACCAGCTCGGCCACGACAACGGCATCGGGCGCCTCGACCTCGTCGAAAACCGTTTCGTCGGCATGAAGAGCCGCGGCATGTACGAGACGCCCGGCGGCACCATCCTGCTGCCGGCCCACCGCGCCATCGAGTCGATCACGCTGGACCGGGGTGCCGCGCACCTCAAGGACCAGCTGATGCCGCAATACGCGGAGCTGATCTACAACGGCTTCTGGTTCTCGCCCGAGCGCGAGATGCTGCAGGCCCTGATCGACAAGAGCCAGGAGATGGTCACCGGCGAGGTCCGGCTGAAGCTCTACAAGGGCGGCGTCCACGTCATCGGCCGCACCAGCCCGAACTCGCTCTACGACCAGGACCTCGTGACCTTCGAGGAGGGCGCCGTCGCCTACGACCACCGCGATGCGGCCGGCTTCATCAAGCTCAACGCCCTGCGCCTGCGCACGCTCGCCCAGCGCAAGAAGAAGCTCGGGGCCTGAGGGCCACCCGGGTTGGGCGGGCTCCCTCCCCCGGGGGGATCCGGCTACCCGGTCTGTCTTGCGGAGAACGCCCGCAGGATCTGCGGCACCTCGCCCGAGATCTCCCGGGCGAGAAACCCCACCGGCCCGACCGATCCGGCCAGCCGGGCGCCCGCTTCGCCGTGGAGGTAGACGCCCCACAGGGCGGCCGTCAGCGGATCGGCGCCCCGGGCGAGGATGCCGGTGACGAGGCCCGCGAGGACGTCGCCCGAGCCGGATGTGGCCAATCCGACGCCGCCGCCGGCGAAGTGCCAGCGCGCGCCGCCGGGGGCGACGATCCAGCTCTCGGCGCCCTTCATGACCACCACGGCCCGCAGCATCTCGGCGGCGCACAGGGCCGCATCCAGCGGATCGGCCTCGACCGCCTCGCGCTCCCGGCCGAGGAGCTGGGCCATCTCACCCGCATGCGGCGTCAGCACCGGCGGCGACCTGAGGGCGCGGATCGTCTCGGCATGGGCGGCGAGACCACAGATCGCCCCCGCATCGAGGACGCAGGCAATCTCGTCCTGCTCCGCGAGGAGCGTGCGGACCAGGGCCGTGGTGACCTCGCAGGTGTTCATGCCCGGCCCGAGCAGGACCGCGTCGCAGCGCTGGGCCGCCTTGGCGATCCGCTCCGCCGCCGCCTCGGCCTCGATCTCGCCGGCATCGGTTTCCGGGAGACCGATCACCATGGCCTCCGGCACGGCCAGCGCCAGCGCCACCGCGACGGACTCGACCGAGGCGATCTTGAGCTTGCCCGCGCCGGCGCGCAGGGCCGCGACGCCGGCGAGAAAGACGGCGCCCGGCACCTCGGCGCAGCCGCCGAGGACGAGGACGCTGCCGCGATCGTCCTTGCTGCCGGCCTCCGGGGTCGGGAGCGGGCGCTCCCGCAGGCAGGCCGCGTCGAGTTCGGTCCCGGTCATCGCACGTCTTCCGTCAGCGAGGGTTCGGCGGTGACGGGGGCGCCGGCCCGCTGCACCGGAGCGACGAAATTGTAGCGCGCGAGGTGCAGGCGGCCGGTGGACCCCGCCTCGGCACGGAACGCGTATTCGGTGACGGAGCAGTTCAGCACGTCGCCCTCGGCATCGATGCCGAGGATCTCCACCTCGCTGAGGTTCTCGATGAGGTAGCGCAGGCAGAGCACCACCACCTGGTGGGCGACGATCAGGACGCGCTTCTCGCCGTGATGCAGGGAGACGGTATCCATGGCGCTGCGCAGGCGCAGGACCACGTCGCACCAGCTCTCGCCGCAGGTCGGGCGGTAGTAGAACTTGCCCAGGCGCGCCCGCAATTCGGCCTGCTCGGGATGGAGCGCCTCGATGCCCGTCCGGGTGAGGCGGTCGAGGAGGCCGAGCTCCTTCTCGCGAAGCCGCTCGTCGACGTAATCGTCCGGTGCATCCGGCGCCACGCCGCCGGCCCGGCGGATCTCTGCCACGGTCTGCCGAGCCCTGAGGTAGGGCGAAGCCAGCACCACGTTCGGGCGCTCGGCCTCCGGCATCTCGGCGAACCAGCGCCCGAGCGCCGCGGCCTGCTGCCCGCCGCGATCGCTCAAGGGGACGTCGACGTCACGCTCGGCGATGTCGATGCGCTGGAGCCCGGCATCATGAGCGGCGTCGCGCGCGACGTTACCCGCGCTCTCGCCGTGTCGGACGATCCAGATCCGGCTCGGCCAGCGTTGCAGCATCCGTCATGATCCTCGGCTTGTTCCACCTCGGCAACGTTCCTGCGAGCCGACCCGTTCGCTCCCTGCGTCGTTCGAGACGCGACGGGCGCGCGTCAGGCCGGCCGCCAGCCCGCCTCGGTGCGGGTGAAGTCACCCGGACCGAGATCGGCGTAGCGCAGGAAGATCTGGAGCACCGGCTGCATCTCGCGGTGCTCGGCCGGCAGGTCGCTGCCCGGGCCGTAGGGAGCGTCCGTGTCCACGGCCGGCACGTCGCGGGCATCGTCCCAGCGGATCGCCAGGGTCCGGACACGGGCGACCTGCTCGGCCGTCACGTCGAAGGTGACGTGCTCGGGCGTCTCGCCTGTGGCCTCGTCGCGAAAGACGTCGCCGATATCGTCGGAGGCGAGCTTGGCCAGGGTGTTGTGGTAGGCGTAGCGCCCCGGCTTGAGGACCGCGCAGGCGGTGAACACCGCGAGGGCGTCGCCCAGTGCCCGGTGCTCCTCGTCGGCGCCGTCGTCGTCGCCGGTGACGTTGAAGATGTCGCCGTCGCGGTCGGTGCTGCCGTAGGGCGCGTCGGGATGCACGATGGGCGCGCCGACGCCCTCGGGGTTCCAGGCCACCACCATCCGGCGAATCAGCGCGATGCGCTCCAGGGTGAGTTCGAAGGTCGGCTGGGTCATGGTCGGTCTTTCGCCCGTGGGGCCTTGCGGCGGCTCGGCCCCGTCGCCGGGAATTCGGGGTCGCTGGCAGGTCTGAGGCGGCAGGTAACCGATCGGACCGCCCCGGGCTACCGTTTCAGGCAGCCCATCAGGCCTGAGACGCCGTTCATCCGAGCCTGGATGCGGACGGCCTGGGCCCGTACGCCGCGCGACGGCAAAGCGGGATTGCGCAGGATCGGGTTCGGCAGCACGGCGGCGAGCAGGGCCGCCTCGCCGCGGGTCAGGGCGCGCGCGGGCTTGCCGAACCAGCGTTGGGCCGCGGCCTCCGCACCGAACACACCCTCCCCCCACTCGGCGACGTTGAGGTAGATCTCCATGGTGCGCGCCTTGCCCCACAGGGTGTCGGCCGCCAGAGCCAGGGGAATCTCCAGGGCCTTGCGGATCACCGATCGGCCCGGCCACAGGAAGACGTTCTTCACCGTCTGCATCGGGATCGTCGAGGCGCCCCGGCTCGGCCCCTCCTCGTCGTCGACCACGTCGCGCAGAGCGCCCCAGTCCACACCGTTGTGCAGGCAGTAGCGCTGGTCCTCCGAGGCGACGACCGCCTGGACGAGGTAGGGCGAGATCGCGTCGAGGCCGACAGCCTGCCGGTCGACGGACTTCAGCGTCAACCATCGTCCCAGCATCAGGGTTGAGGGCGGGGTCAGCGCACTATAGACGAGCGCGAGCGCCAATAAGAGGACGAGGCCGATGACGGGGAGGAGCAGGATGAGATTGACGATCCGCCGCAAGCGCCCGCTCCGCCGTCGGCCGGATGCCTCCCGCATCGGCATCGGGCGCGTCGAAACCTGCCGCAACGGCCGCTCCGCGCTCTCCTCCCGATCCTGAATTCGAACCTCCCCCCGCCCACGACACGACCACGTCTGACCGAAGGCCCGACCGAACATGACCTCAACGCAAGGATCCCACGCTTCGGTCAAGGCGGATGCCCCGGTCGATGCGTTTTCCCACAGGCTTGCCACGGTCGCGGATACGGTGGAGGCCTATCTCGCCGAGCGCCTCACCCCGGAGACGCAAGCCGGCGAGATCACGCGGCCCGTGCGCCTGATGGAGGCGATGCGCCACGCCGTCCTCGGCGGCGGGAAGCGCCTGCGCCCGTTCCTCGCGATCGAGACCGCCCGGATGCTCGGCGGCTCGGAGACCGGAGCCCTCGCGGCCGGCTCGGCCATCGAGCTGGTGCACTGCTACTCTCTCGTCCACGACGACATGCCGGCCATGGACGACGACGACATGCGCCGCGGCAAACCCACCGTGCACAAGGCCTATGACGAGGCCACCGCGATCCTGGTGGGCGACGCCCTCCAGACCCTGGCCTTCGAGATCCTGGCCGATTCCGCTTGGCAGCCCGACCCGTCCGTGCGCGCCGACCTCGTGCTCGGCCTCGCCAAGGCCTCGGGCCTCGGCGGCATGGTCGGCGGACAACTCCTCGACCTCGGCGCCGAGGGCCGTTTCGGGGCCGTGTCGCTCGGCGTCGACGACACCCTGCAGATGCAGGCGATGAAGACCGGCGCGATCCTGGCCTTCTCGGTGGAGGCTGGCGCGATCGTCGGCGGTGCCACGCCGGACCAGCGCAGGGTGCTGCTGCGCTACGGCCATGCCCTGGGCCAGGCCTTCCAGATCGCCGACGACATCCTCGACCGAGAGGCCTCGGCCGAGACCATGGGCAAGGCCACCGGCAAGGACAAGGATGCCGGCAAGGCGACCCTCGTCGACCGCCTCGGCCTCGACGGGGCGCGGGCCGAATGCGACCGCCTCGTCGGCGTCTGCGAGGAGGCCGTGGCGTCCTGGGGTGACAAGGCCGAGACCCTGCGGCAGGCGGCGCGGTTCACGGTGGCGCGCAAGGTCTGACGCCGGATCCGACGGCGGGCCGACCGCTTCCGTCCTACGAACACCCTTCGCGAGTTGATCCCATGACCTCCTACAAGCTCCTCCTCCTCCCCGGCGACGGCATCGGCCCCGAGGTAATGGCCGAAGTCGAGAAGGTGATCGGCGCCCTGGACGCGTTGGGTCTCGCCCGTTTCGAGATCGAGCGCGACCTCGTCGGGGGCAGCGCCATCGATGCCCACGGCGAGCCCCTGACCGACGAGGCCCTGGCCCGGGCCGATGCCGCCGACGCCATCCTGCTCGGCGCCGTGGGCGGCCCGAAATGGGCGGATGTCGCCTACGAGATCCGGCCCGAGGCCGGCCTCCTACGCCTGCGCAAGGATCTCGGCCTCTTCGCCAACCTGCGTCCGGCCATCTGCTACCCGGCCCTCGCCGACGCTTCGGCCCTGAAGCGCGAGCTGGTCGAGGGCCTCGACATCATGATCGTGCGCGAGCTCACCGGCGGCGTCTATTTCGGCGAGCCGAAGGAGATCACCACTCTGCCCGACGGCTCGAAGCGCGCCGTCGACACGCAGGTCTACACCACGGCCGAGATCGAGCGGATCGCCCACGTGGCCTTCGATCTCGCGCGCAAGCGCTCGGGCCGGGTCGCCTCGGCCGAGAAGCACAACGTGATGAAGTCGGGCGTCCTCTGGAAGGAGGTCGTGACCCGGGTCCATGCCGAATACGGCGACGTCAGCCTCGAGCACGTGCTGGCCGACAACTGTGCCATGCAGCTGGTCCGCCGCCCGAAGCAGTACGATGTGCTCGTCACCGACAACCTGTTCGGCGACGTGCTCTCGGACGTGGCGGCGATGCTCACCGGCTCGCTCGGCATGCTGCCCTCCGCATCGCTCGGCGCGGTCGATGCCAAGGGTAGCCGCAAGGCCCTCTACGAGCCCGTCCACGGTTCGGCGCCGGACATCGCCGGCAAGGGCTACGCGAACCCGATCGCCATGATCGGCTCGCTCGCCATGTGCCTGCGCTACTCGTTCGGCCTCGGCGAGGCGGCGGACCTGCTGGACGCGGCCGTCACCCGCACCCTCGCCTCCGGCGCCCGCACCCGCGACATCGCCACCGAGGGCGTCACCCCCATCAGCACGGCCGAGATGGGCGATGCGATCATCCGCGAGCTGAAGCACGCCGTCGGCTGACCGCGGCCCGCGAAATCCAAAGACGCGACACGGCAAACGAAAACGGGCCCCTTCGCGGGGCCCGTCGCATGTCCGGCCTGAGGGCTGGACTCAGTAGGGGTTGCCGGAGCGCGAAACGTAGGAGGTCGGGTCGATCGCGTCGACGGCCGAGAAGTCCACGTTGCGGATCGCGCTGGAGCGGGCGCCGATGAAGGGGCCATTGGTGATCGGATCGGACAGGATACCGCCGCCGAAGCGATCGTTGCGGCCGTAGGGCGGCGAGTTCAGGTAGCTGGCCGTGATGAACTGCGGGTTGGTCGCCGGGTTGCTGACCGAGCCGTTATTCGCCTCCACGACGTTGCCGGCATCGAGCCAGCTGCGCGGACGGATGCGGATCGGCAGCGGCTGGCTGACGCGGTAGCCGGCCGGCGCGTAGCGCCCCTGGGCCTCGGCGGCGGTGTTCGCGCCGACGGCTGCGAGCGTGAGGGCACCCATCAGGGCAATCGAGACAGAGCGCATGACGCACCTTCGTTGAAGCTGTGGGACTGTAGGCCGGGCTTCCTTAAGAAACTGAGGCCTTCGTATGTGGGGAAGACGTGCCAATGCGGCCGAGGTTCCCGGATTATGGCCGCGCTTCGCGGGATCGCCGCAGTTTGGCCTCATTTTTTCGTGTGCCCCGATCCGGGATCGATCCCGTCTCGGTCCCGACCTCGCGCGCGGGGACCCGCGCCCCCTGCGGCGTGCATCGCGGATCGCGCCGCGCCTCGAACCTCGCAAAGGCGGCCTCGATCTCCGGAGAAGCTTGACCGTTCAGCGCGACCTTGTCGAGGAGACAGGCGATGGCACGGGATTCGGGCGCCTGCCCCAGGGGGGCACAGAGCCAGCCGTCGAGGCGGAGCGCCACGGCCCCCAGACTGGCGAAACCGGTGCAGATCCGCTTGCCTTCGCCGCCGAGGGTCACCTCCAGGGTTTCCATCGGGCCGAACTTCGTCTCGAGCGTACCCCGCTCGCCGGTGCGGATCACCGCGAGGGCCTGACCGTCCGCGGCCCGGCGGGCCAGGGTGACGAACAGGCCGAGGCCCGGATCGCTCTCGGAGGACTCGGACAGGACAAGGCGCAGGTAGGGGGCCTCGATCGTGTCGAAGCCTCCCTGGACCAGGACATCCTCCCGCCGGCCGCTCATCGGATTGCGGCGCGCGGCCTCCGCGCGGGGCGGCTCGATCGCCTCGGGATCGTCGAGGCGGAAGCGGGGGGCCGATAGGGCGAGCGGCATCGCCGGCCGGATGGCTTGAGCGGCGGCGGGCACGAAGCCGGATCCGCTCTGGGCCTCCGGCGGGGCCGCGACGGGGTGAGATCGTTCCTGCAACCCGACGAAGCTCAAGACTGCGATCACGGCGCTCGCCGCGACGACCTGTGCCGCGCGGCGCACCCACTGGAACGGACGCCGCCTCTCCGCCGTGGCCATCACGACCTGTCCGACGCCGTTCTGCTCGAAAACCGTTCGCATCGCGTTCCGGGGTTGTCCAGCGGCCGCGCACCGCCCGCGCCGATCCTGCCGCGCACCTCGACAAGTCCGGGTTTCCGGAGATGCGGCGGATGCCGGCTTTCGGGCGACAGGGTGAATCCTTGGTATCGACCCATGCGGGCGGCACATGCCGGCCCCGGCTTGCAGCGCGACGTACCCGTCGCGATCTGAGGAGCAGGGGCCGTAGCTTGAGACACAGATTAAGGAATCCATGATCCCCCTTTCCGTCCTCGACCTCGCCTTCGTGCCCGAGGGCGCGACGCCCGCGGATGCCCTGCGCAACAGCGTGGACCTCGCCCGGCATGCGGAGACCTACGACTACCGTCGCTTCTGGCTCGCCGAGCACCACAACATGATCGGCGTCGCCAGCGCGGCGACCGCCGTCGTGATCGGGCACGTCGCGGCGGGCACCCGCACGATTCGCGTCGGCGCGGGCGGTATCATGCTGCCGAACCACGCGCCTCTCGTGATCGCCGAGCAGTTCGGCACCCTGGAGACCCTGTTCCCCGGGCGGATCGACCTCGGGCTCGGGCGTGCCCCCGGCACCGACCCGCGCACCACCCGGGCCTTGCGGCGTTCGCCCGACGCCGCCGACACCTTCCCGCAGGACGTGCTGGAGTTGCAGGCGCTCCTCGGCGATCCGCAGCCCGGGCAGGCGGTCCAGGCCGTTCCGGGAACCGGCCTGAAGGTGCCGCTGTGGATTCTCGGTTCGAGCACCTACGGCGCACAGCTCGCCGCGATGCTGGGGCTTCCCTATGCCTTCGCCTCGCACTTCGCGCCCGAGCAGCTTTTGCCCGCGCTCGCCGTCTATCGCGACCGCTTCCAGCCCTCGGCCCAGCTGAGCCGGCCGCATGCGATGATCGGCGTCAACGTGGTGGCGGCCGAGACCGACGCCGAGGCGCGCAGGCTGTTCACCTCGGCCCAGCAGCAATTCACCAACCTGGTGCGCGGCACACGCGGCCTCCTGCGTCCGCCCATCGACGACATCGAGACCTATTGGACTCCCCACGAAAAGGCACAGGCCTCACGGATGCTGGCGCGTGCGCTCGTCGGCTCGCGCGAGACCGTACGGCAGGGGCTCGCCGACCTGATCCGGGAGACCGGCGCCGACGAGATCATGGTCGCCGCGGCGATCCACGAGCCGGCGGCGCGGCGGCGCTCCTACGCGATCCTCGCGGAGGCGCGAAACGCCCTCGGCTCCGCCCCGGCCGCCCTGGTGGCGTGATCGGGGCGCCCGACCCTTGACAGCGGCGGGAGCGAGGCGTCTTGCTCCCGCGCTTGGCGACTCATGCTGCGATGCGGCGGGCGTCAGACGGAGCGGACCGGGATCGGGCCGCGAAAACCTTCGCGGCCGGAGGGCCGCCGGCCATGGCAGGTGGCTCGGCGCACGGCAGGGAGGCTTGAGAACGGCGCCGGACCCGGACGCTGCGGCTCGCCAGACAGGCGGGCGCCGCCCCGGCCCTCGGCGCCCGCGCAGAGCGGAGTGATGAGCAATGGGTTACAAGGTCGCCGTCGTGGGTGCCACGGGCAATGTGGGCCGCGAGATGCTAGACATCCTGTCCGAGCGCGCCTTTCCGGCGGACGAGGTGGTGGCGATCGCCTCGCGCCGCTCGGCCGGCCAGGACGTGTCCTTCGGCGACAAGATCCTGAAGGTGAAGGCGCTCGATTCCTACGACTTCTCCGACACCGACATCTGCCTGATGTCGGCCGGCGGCGAGACCTCGAAGGAATGGTCGCCCCGCATCGGCCAGTCCGGCTGCGTCGTGATCGATAACTCGTCGGCGTTCCGCTACCATCAGGACGTGCCGCTGATCGTTCCGGAAGTGAACCCGGACGCCATCCATGGCTTCTCGAAGCTCAACATCATCGCCAACCCGAACTGCTCCACGGCGCAGCTCGTGGTCGCGCTGAAGCCCCTGCACGACGCGGCCACCATCAAGCGCGTGGTGGTGGCGACCTACCAGTCGGTCTCCGGCGCCGGCAAGGACGCGATGGACGAACTCTTCCAGCAGACCCGCTCGGTCTTCACCGCCGGCGAGATCAAGGCCGAGAAGTTCCCCAAGCGCATCGCCTTCAACGTCATCCCGCACATCGACGTGTTCATGGAGGACGGTTACACGAAGGAAGAGTGGAAGATGGTCGCCGAGACCAAGAAGATGCTCGACCCCAAGATCAAGCTCACGGCCACCGCCGTGCGCGTGCCGGTCTTCATCGGCCATGCCGAGGCGGTGAACGTCGAGTTCGAGCGCCCGATCACAGCCGAGCAGGCCACCGCGATCCTGCGCTCGGCCCCCGGTCTCATGGTCGTCGATAAGCGTGAGCCCGGGGGCTACATGACTCCCCACGAGGCCGCGGGCGAGGACGCCACCTACGTCTCCCGCATCCGCGAGGACGCCACGGTGGAGAACGGCCTGAATTTCTGGTGCGTGGCCGACAACCTGCGCAAGGGCGCCGCGCTCAACACGGTGCAGATCGCCGAGATGCTGGTGAACCGGAAGCTTTTGAAGCGGCAGCAGGCGGCCTGAGCTGCGTAACGACCCTTGGTCCCCGATCCCGGGGACCGGACTTCCTCGAACGCCGTCCCGCTCGCGGGGCGGCGTTTCGCGTTGGAACTGGCCATCTCCGCCCACACCTGGACCACGGGGAAGCGGGCGAATCATCGTGCGTCCGCGCGACGATGCGGCGGGGGCCGTCCGCCGAGCCGTGAGGGAGCCGATGGACGGGCCCGCCTGACCGCGCCCGGACTTAAGACAAAGTTCCTTGAATATTTTCCTATAATCGCTTATCCGTTCATGGAACATACCATGAACGAAGGCGATCGCGATGACAGAGGTTCAACGGCGTACCGTCCTCGGGACCGCCACCGAAGCGCGTAACCTGCGCCTCCTCCTCGCGGTGCTGCGGACAGAGACCGAGCTGGTCCGCCTTCGCCGGGCTTTGAGCCGGAAGTACAGCCCGGATCAGGCGCGGGCGCCCGCGGGCCAGAGCGACGGCGGGCGCTGGGTGTCGGACGGCGGCGCCGGCAGAGATGCTACCGACCGGTCGCGGAGCGGGCGCTGGGCGTCCCTCGATGCGACCGATCCGGATTCAGAGGCGCCGCAACGCACCCTGCTGGACGGCGGCGGGGAGGTGCTGACCCTGCGGATCCGATCCGGGCGAGGCGACTGGGAGGAGCAGCACACCGTCGTCACCCCGGCCGGCGAGACCCGGATCTTCGAGAATGCGGGCGAGACCCAGGCGATCCGCGACGGGCAGTCGGGCGCCGTGCTGTCGCGGACGACGTTCTCGCCCTCCGGCATCGAAGCGGAAGCGACGGCACAGTCAGCCTTCCTGCCGGTTGTGCCTTTCGTCGTTGGGCCGGCGGTCGCGGCGACGATGGAAGCCGCAGCCCTTCTGTTCGTCGTCCTGCGTGGCCGCAAGGATGGCTTCGGAACCGCCATGGGATTGACGGCGCGAGGTTACGAGTTCGATCCGAAGGACAGGATCAGCCTACCGACACCCTGGGTTGGCCAACTGGATAAGAGCGCCCTTTCGAGGGCTTGCCCACGCAGTGGTGAAGTACAGGAAAAGACAGACGAGGTGGCTCGGGATATCGAGGCCCGGCTCCCAAATCTGACAGCCCAGCAATTCGGAAACGCTCTCCACAGCAGGCTAGCCGGATATTATCAGAAGCTGGAGGATCCCGACATGAGAGCTGAGCTATCCCTTGACGGCACGGAAACCGAAGCTCGCTATGGTACAGCAGGAACCTTACGGCTAGATCTTTACGAAAAAACCCCCAACAATATGGTCTGTATCTATGACTATAAGACTGGTGGCGCCGAAATGACGGCATCACGAGCCCTGCAACTCGCTCACGTCGCCAGATTGTTCTATCCCTATGCGAAGGGGATCGTCATCGTTCAAGTTAAGCCACGTCTCCCAGAGAAGAAAGGATGGGTGCGCCATTGAGCACGGCCGCAAAGATCAAGCGCCTCGTCAAGCCGCTCTTGAAGCGCAATCCAGATCTCGTTCTGGTTGGCAAGGATACGCTATGGCTGCACCCCATTCATAAATTCGGCCGCCACATCCATTTCCGTAGAGGGAAAAGCCAATATTTCACTTTAAGCTGGCACTTATCGGCATTGTTTACACCCGCACTCTGGATAGCTCCACACCCGGGATGTTTCGACGATGGAATCGGGCGGTCGAGCCTGAGACCATCGATCTATCCCCCCCTCCGTCGTGGGCCTGAAATCTACAGAACCCACACAATATACTTGTCGAGCGGGACAGGAATTTGGGAATATGGGGACAACAAACTCCAGGATGACCTGATCCTGCAAGTCGAGAAGTCGCTCCGCCTCATGAGATCGCTGGATACGCTGGAGACATGCCTGGCTTTCCTGCGCTCCTACAGCATCACTCGTATGGGTCAGATCGAGCACTGGCCGATGATCCTGGATCTGACGGCGGGCGATCTCGATGCCGCCAGGGAAACCTGGCTCAGTGCCCGCAAGGGACACCGTCCAAGTGCCCGGGAGGAACCGATGGGGTTCTTCGAACGAATTGAACATCGCTGGTCTGAACTCGACGCGCCTCTGATGGAGAAGGACAGGGCAGGCCTTGGCGCCCTGCTGAACCGTTGGGAGTCGGAAAATGTTCGCTCCATTGGCATCGAGAACCTCTGGACGCCGACATCATTTCCATTTGAAATTGAGAAATAACCTGGAGGCGCATGCCTTTTTTTAAAGCTCGGTAATCATTTATTAGATAGAGGCCATAACGACATGCGTCCGAGGGAGCACCTCAATCTCTTAATAAGACCGTTGCTTGATCGAAATGCGGATCTCATCTTCATCGACGACGTGCTTTGGATTCGACCCGTTCATCACTTTGGCCGATGCATTTTGATCCATGCAGACGCGGATCATTGCTTCAGATTGGAATGGAAGATTCCCTGCCTCTTCGTTCCGTTCGCCCATCCGATCCAATATCCGGATTGGATCAGCCATTTGATCGAACGATCAAGTGTCGTCCGCTGGGTCGATTATCATCCGAAACACGAGGCCCTCACCCGTAAAGGTGATCATGCATATATGAATTGGGGTCGAACGTATTGGAATTACGAAGACCCAAGCATCACTGAAGATTTCGTACACCAGATCGAAGCGTCCCTGCGGCTGCTGCGATCCTTGGACACAATGGAAAAATGCGTCGCTTTTCTACACATGAACTTTTTGCGTGTCTCGCAGAGCGTGCAGGACTGGACGATGTTCGCTTATCTCGGCCTCGGGCATATCGGTCCAGCGCGAGCTCACTGGATCAGTGTGCGGGAGGAATACGCCCAAGGCTTGGTGGACCGCCCGACAACACCACTGCAGCTTCGCACCAGCCGCCTCTGGAGGCTTGACGAGCCCCTGATCAACGGCGACCGCCATGCCCTCGCGAAACTTCTGGAAGAATGGGAGTTCGAAAACGTCACGACTCTCAAGCTCGACAAGATCTGGGAACGCAGTGCATTCCCCATGGACGATGGAATTTAAAAGTCTGCCCTCCGATTCCTTGTCGACATCCTCGCTCACTTCAGATCGGTGACATCGGCATATCCCCTGTCGCATCGATGGGACGGTTGCCGTGGCTGCCGATCGATGCCGCCTCCGCCTCCAAAGCCCTCACATCGCCCCCGCTGATCGCCGGCAGACACCGCGTGATCCGCGCGATGTCCCAATCCCACCATGCGACGGCCTGAAGCCGGGCGGCGGCCTCCGGCGGCATGCGCATCCGCACGAGAGTGGCCGGGTTGCCGGCGACGATGGCGTAGGGGGACACGTCGCGGGTGACCACCGAATTCGCCGCCACCACGACGCCATCGCCGATGGCGACGCCCGGCAGGATCGTCGCGTCGTGGCCGAGCCAGACGTCGTTCCCGATCACCGTGTCGCCCCGGTTCGGGAAGGCCGTCTCTCCGGGGAAGCGTCCGGCCCAGGCGCCGCCGAAGATCGCGAACGGGTAGGTGGACGGTGCGTCCAGGCGATGGTTGCCGCCGTTCATGAGGAAGCGCGTGCCGGTCGCCACAGCGCAGAAGCGGCCGATGCGCAGGCGGTCGCCCAGGAAGGCGAAGTGGTAGAGGATGTTGTCGAGGAAGGCCTGCGGCCCGGCGGGGTCGTCGTAATAAGTATAGGCGCCGATCTCGACGTTCGGCGGCAGGGCGAGGTTGCGCAGGAAGGTGACGCGCGGCTGGCCCGGCAGAGGGTGAAGCGCGTCCGGGTCGGGGCCGAGGCGGGGATCGTGGGGCATGGTCGGGACTCCGAGGTGTTCGGTTTCGCGGACAATCGCACGACCCGCCCGTTCCTGCGCCTCAACGCTCTTCCATGACGCGGGACATGTCGACACGCCCGACTTTCGTCGGAGGTCTCAATGTCATTCCGGGGCGCCGAAGGCGAGCCCGGATCCGAAGGGGCACGCCAGCGGCGTGCGGTCCAGATCCGCCGACGGTGTCGGGCCTTGCACCACCTGCGATCCTGGATTCCGGGCTCCGCTGCGCGACCCCGGAATGACGGGGTGGCATGTCCGTCGTCGTGCGAAGCCACGCCGGACCCGAGTGCACAATGAACTTGAAAACCGACCCGAACCGGCGTACTTACAAGGCATCAGTTCTGGTTGCAGTTGTGAGACTGCGGTTCGGGAGTGGGCCCCACCGGGTCCGCTCTTTTTTATTGCCGCAATGCCTCCCGCGCCGGATCGCCTCGGACAAGGCCGGACTTCAAGCGCAGCATGGCGGACAACCACAACAGCGAGCTCACCGAGAAGCGCCTCATCACCGAGACCGGTGTGGCCGCGCGCGTGGTGCAGGTCATCGAGGGCTCGATCCAGGGCCTGGGCTACCGGGTGGTCCGGGTGAAGGTGTCGAGCGCCAATGGCTGCACGGTGCAGATCATGGCCGAGCGGCCGGACGGCACCATGACGGTGGACGATTGCGAAGCGGTGAGCCGGGCGATCTCGCCACTCCTCGACCTCGATGACCCGATCGGCAAGCCCTACTACCTCGAGATCTCCTCGCCGGGGATCGACCGGCCGCTGGTGCGGGCCGTCGATTTCGCGCGCTGGGCCGGCTACGAGGCCAAGATCGAGCTCGCCGTGCCGATGGACGGCCGCAAGCGCTTCCGCGGCATCATCGGCGCACCGAACCCCGACGGACTCACCGTTCCGATCGACCTGCCCGATGTGAAGGAAGGCCTGCCGAGCCGCATCGACCTGCCGCTGCGCGACCTCGGCGACGCCTATCTGGTGCTCACCGACGAATTGGTCCGCGAGTCCCTGCGCCGCGGCGGTCCGCCGGTCCTCGACGACGAGGCAGACGAGGACGAGGCGGAAATCGAAACCGAACCGGCGCCCACCCCGCTCAAGAAGAAGATTTCCCGTCCCCTGAAGCCCAAAGCCTCGCAGCGGCCGAAGCCCGTGAAGGTCGAGACCGAAGAGAGTCTCGCCATCAAGGCCCGGAACAAGGCGAAGCCCGTCCGCACCAAGGCGGTGCGGGTGAAGGAAGACGGCAAGCTCCACTAAGTCGCCCGAATCCCCACCACGCCAAGCGGCGAAGGGGATCGTGCCGGAACACGACGAAGAGAAGGACGAAAACCGATGGCTGTCGTCAGCGCCAACAGGCTCGAACTCCTGCAGATCGCCGAAGCGGTCGCCCGCGAGAAGGTGATCGACCGCTCCATCGTCATCGACGCGATGGAAGAGGCCATCGCCAAGGCCGCACGCTCCCGCTACGGCGCCGAGACGGACGTGCACGCCGAGATCGACCCGAAGACCGGTGCTCTTCGGTTGTCGCGCCACCTCGTGGTGGTCGATCAGGTCGAGAACGACGCCCGCGAGGTCACCCTGGAGCAGGCCCGCCGCTACAACCCCGGCGCCCTCGTGGGCGACGTCATCTCAGACACCCTGCCGCCCTTCGACTTCGGCCGTGTCGCCGCCCAGTCGGCCAAGCAGGTCATCGTCCAGAAGGTCCGCGACGCCGAGCGTGACCGCCAGTTCGACGAGTACAAGGATCGTATCGGCGAGGTCGTGAACGGTCTGGTCAAGCGGGTCGAATACGGCAACGTCATCGTGGACCTCGGACGCGGCGAGGGCATCGTCCGCCGCGACGAGATGATTCCGCGCGAGACCTTCCGGCCGGGCGACCGCATCCGCTCCTACCTGTTCGACGTGCGCCGCGAGGTGCGCGGGCCGCAGATCTTCCTCTCACGCTCGCACCCGCAATTCATGGCCAAGCTCTTCGGACAGGAAGTTCCGGAGATCTACGACGGCATCGTCGAGGTGAAGGCGGTGGCCCGCGATCCGGGCTCCCGCGCCAAGATCGCTGTGATCTCGCGCGATGGTTCGATCGATCCGGTCGGCGCCTGCGTGGGCATGCGCGGCTCCCGCGTCCAGGCGGTCGTCGGCGAGCTTCAGGGCGAGAAGATCGACATCATTCCATGGTCCGAGGACCAGGCCACCTTCATCGTCAACGCGCTGCAGCCGGCGGAAGTCGTGAAGGTGGTGCTCGACGAGGAGGCCGACCGCATCGAGGTGGTGGTGCCCGACGACCAGCTTTCCCTGGCCATCGGCCGCCGCGGACAGAACGTGCGCCTCGCCTCGCAGCTCACCGGCTGGGACATCGACATCCTGACCGAGGCCGAGGAATCCGAGCGCCGGCAGAAGGAGTTCGCCGAGCGCACCGCGACCTTCATGGAAGCCCTCGACGTCGACGAGACCGTGGGTCAGCTCCTGGCGGCGGAAGGTTTCCGCAACGTCGAGGAGATCGCCTATGTCGAGCCGGGCGAACTCGCCAACATCCAGGGCCTCGACGAGGAAAGCGGCACCGAGATCCAGGCGCGCGCCCAGGATCACCTGGCTCGCGTCGAATCGGAATTCGATGCCAAGCGCCAGGAACTTGGCGTGCAGGACGAGTTGCGTGAGATCGACGGCATCACCACGCCGATGCTGGTGGCCCTGGGCGAGAACGATGTGAAGACGATCGAGGACCTGGCCGGCTGCGCCACCGACGATCTCGTCGGCTACACCGAGGGGCGCGGCCCCGAGGCCAAGCGCCACGCCGGTTACCTCGACGGCTTCGAGATCTCGCGGGCCGAGGCCGAGGCCATGGTCATGGCCGCTCGCGTCCATGCCGGTTGGATCGAGGCCCCGGCAGAGCCCGAAGCGACCGAGGCCACGGACGAGGAGCCGGCCTCGGCCTGAGGCGGCGAATCGACGATCTCCGCGGTCATGGATCGCGGGGACGTGTTCCTGTTGAAGAGAGAATTCGACGCCGCATGACGGGCGAAGCCGCAGATGTGACCGACGCCGCCACCGATCCCGATCCGAGCACGCTGCTCGATGCGGGGCTGGGGCGGGGTCGCGCCAATGCTCTGCGCACATGCCTCGTCACCCGGGTGACTCAGGCGCCGGCGGGGCTGATCCGCTTCGTTCTCGGGCCTGACGGCACCGTGGTGCCGGACCTGCGGGCACGCTTGCCCGGCCGCGGTGCCTGGCTCACGCCGACCCGCGCCGTGGTCAACGAAGCGGTGAAGCGGCGCGTCTTCCAGCGAGCCTTCAAGACCAAGGATGCGGTCGCGACCGACCTCGCCGACAGGATCGCGGAGGGCCTTCGGGCCGACCTGCGCCAGTCGCTGTCGCTGGCCAACAAGGCCGGCTGCGTCGTGGCGGGCTTCGCCAAGGTCGAGTCCGCCATCGGGGACAAAACGGGCGTGGCGGCGGTGATCCAGGCTTCCGACGGCAGTGCGGACGGACGGCGCAAGATCGTCGCGGCATTGCACCGGCGGCATGGCAGTGCCATATCGTGCGTACCCGTCATCGATGACCTGTCCAACGAAGAATTGGACATGGCCTTGGGTCGGGATCATGTGATACATGCGGCTCTCGTCGCAGGAGTCGGAGCTTCCGGCTGCCTTGCGCGTTGGCGTCGGCTCCGCTCCTTCGAGGGTTTGGCGACGACGGCTGAGGATGCCGGCTCCGCCCGCAATGGGCAGGCCGTTTCCGATCTGCACGACGATTGAAGTGACGGATCTACCCGGCGCACAGCAGTTTGCCGGTTCACGGGACGATGGAAACCCTCAGGGTTTGGACTGAATGAGCGATACGAACAATCCGGGCGACAAGACGCAGGCGAGACCCCCTTCGAAGCCGCTGTCCTTGAAGCGTCCGATCGAGCAGGGAACGGTGCGTCAGAGCTTCTCCCATGGCCGCACCAAGCAGGTCGTGGTCGAGACGGTGAAGCGCCGTGTCATCGGCGCGGCTCCGGCCGCTCCGGCGCGTGAGACGACGCCGGTTGCCCCTGCGACGCGGGTGGCCCCGCCCCCGCCGCCGGCCGCGCCGCGTCAGGCCCAACGGTCGGCCAATGGTGTCGTGCTGCGCACCCTGAGCGAGCAGGAGAGCAACGCCCGCGCGGCCGCCCTCGCCGACGCCAAGCGCCGTGAGGCCGAGGCGCAGCAGCGTGCCGAGGCGGAAGCCGCCGCCGAGCGGGAGCGCTTGGCCGCCGTTCAGCGCGAGCGCGAGGCCGCCGAGGCGAAGAAGCGGGAGGAAGAGGCCCGCCGCCGCAAGGAGGAAGAAGAGCGCCGCATCGCCGAGGAGGCGCGACGCGCCGCCGAGGCCGCTGCGCAGGATGCTGCGAAGGCCGAGACCGCACCGGCTGCTGCTCCGACCGTGTCGAAGACCGCCCCGATGCCGGCGGCTCCGACCATCGTGCGCTCGGCGCCTCCCACCGCTGCAGAGCCCGCCGCGGAGCGTCCGGCTCCGGCCGCCGCACCAGCCCGGCCCGCCGTTCCCGCGGCACCGGCCCGTCCGGCTGCGCGTCCGCCGCTGACGGCACGGCCCGCCACGGCCGAGCCGCGCAAGACCATCACGGCGGACGTGCGCAAGCCGCGCGACCTGAACTTCATGGCCCGCCCCGCCCCGGCACCGGAGCCCGAGCCCACCGCACCGACCGCAGCGACCGCCGCGCGCCCGGCCGGAGGCGCCGCGCCGGCCCGCACCGCCGGGCGGCCGCAGGCTGCCGAGGAGGAGAGCGAGCAGAAGCGCGTCATCCGCCGTCCTGGCATGCCGCTCAAGATCATCACGCCGCCCAAGACCCCGAAGCAGCCGGGCGGCGACCGCAACCGTGGGCGTCTCACGATCGCCACCGCCACCTCGGGCGAGGACGAGCGCACCCGCTCCGTCGCCTCGTTCCGCCGCCGCCAGCAGCGTATGAGCGGCAACCGGCAGGTGGAGCAGAAGGAGAAGCTCTCCCGCGAGGTCACGATCCCGGAGACGATCACGATCCAGGAGCTCGCCAACCGCATGTCGGAGCGGGCGGTGGACGTGATCCGTCTGCTGATGAAGCAGGGCCAGATCCACAAGATCACCGACGTGATCGATTCGGATTCGGCGCAGATCATCGCCGAGGAACTCGGCCACACCGTGCGCCGCGTGGCGGAGTCGGACGTGGAAGAGGGTCTGTTCTCGGACGAGCCGGAGCTGGAGGAGGATCTCGATCCGCGTCCCCCGGTGGTCACCATCATGGGCCACGTCGATCACGGCAAGACCTCGCTCCTCGACGCCATCCGCAAGACCACCGTGGTCTCGGGCGAGGCCGGCGGCATCACGCAGCATATCGGTGCCTATCAGGTCGCGTCGCCTTCCGGCGAGATGGTCACCTTCATCGACACCCCCGGCCACGCGGCCTTCACCTCCATGCGCGCCCGTGGCGCCAAGGTGACGGATATCGTCGTACTCGTGGTGGCGGCCGATGACGGCGTCATGCCCCAGACGGTGGAGGCGATCTCGCACGCCAAGGCGGCGGGCGTGCCGCTCATCCTGGCGATCAACAAGATCGACAAGCCCGAGGCGAACCCGCAGCGGGTCCGCACCGAGCTGCTCCAGCACGACATCCAGGTGGAGTCGATGGGCGGTGAGACTCTCGAATTCGAGGTGTCCGCCAAGACCGGCGACGGTCTCGCGGACCTTCTCGAGGGCCTGCAGCTACAGTCCGAGATCATGAACCTGCGCGCCAACGAGCAGCGCGACGGCGAGGGCACGGTCATCGAGGCCAAGCTCGATCGCGGTCGCGGCCCGGTGGCCACGGTCCTGGTGCAGCGTGGCACCCTGTTCACCGGCGACATCGTGGTGGCCGGCGCCGAGTGGGGCCGCGTCCGCGCCCTCATCGACGACAAGGGCGAGAACGTCCCCTATGCGGGGCCTTCGGTTCCCGTGGAGGTGCTCGGATTCAACGGCACGCCGGACGCGGGCGACCGCGTCGTGGTCGTTCCGAACGAGGCCCGTGCCCGTGAGGTCACGGAGTATCGTGCCCGTCAGAAGCGCGAGCGCATCGCCGCCCGCACCGGCGGCGCGAATCGTTCGCTGGTCGACATGATGCGCGACCTCAAGGAAGGCGCCGGCCGCAAGGAACTGGCGATCATCGTCAAGGGCGACGTGCAGGGTTCGGTGGAAGCCATCACCGGCGCCCTGGAGAAGCTCGGCAACGATGAGGTGTCGGCGCGTATCCTGCTCGCGGGCGTCGGCGGCATCACGGAATCGGATGTCACCCTGGCCGAGGCCTCCAAGGCCGTGGTCATCGGCTTCAACGTGCGAGCCCACAAGGAAGCGCGCGAATCGGCCGAGAACAAGGGCGTCGAGATCCGCTACTACAACATCATCTACGACCTCGTGGATGACATCAAAGCGACCCTGTCGGGCATGCTGCCGCCGACGCTGCGCGAGGAGCGTCTCGGCGAAGCCCAGATCCTGCAGATCTTCGACGTCTCGAAGGTCGGCAAGATCGCCGGCTGCCGCATCACGGACGGTGTGGTCCAGCGCGGTGCGCATGTCCGCCTGATTCGCGAGAGCGTGGTCATCCACGAGGGCAAGCTGTCTCAGCTGAAGCGCCTGAAGGACGACGCGAAGGAAGTCACCGCCGGCTACGAGTGCGGTATGTCCTTCGAGAACTTCCAGGACATGCGGGCCGGCGACACCATCGAGTGCTACCGGGTCGAGGAGATCCGCCGGACGCTCTGAGCGGGTGATTCGGTTCGGAATACCAGCGGGGTCGCGACGAGGTCGCGGCCCCGCTCCCGTTTCGGTGCCGTGCTGACACAGCGACGATCGCCGATCCCACAGGGAGTCCGGAGGATGACGCAGGCGCTCCCCTCGCGCAGACGGGCGCTCACCCTCGGCGTCGGCGCAGCACTGGCGACCGCGCTGCCGTGCCGCGGCGACACGCGCGAGCGCCCGCCGGCCATCGGGACGAAATTCGATTCGGACGGTCGGGTCCGGCCCTGGCCCGGCAACACGATCATCGGCTTCACGCGAACGGAGCCCGATCTCCGGCACGCCCTGGCCCACCTTCGGGACGCGGCGCGGGCCGAGCCGGTGATGCGGGCGTTCGCCCTTCTGCCGGAACCGAACCTCCACATGACGCTGCTCGCCGGCCTCGACGCGGATCACCGTCGTCCACCATACTGGCCGGCCTCGCTGGACGCCGACCTGCCGCTCGCGCAGGCGAACGCCTGGTGTCGCGACCGCCTGACCGGATTCCACACGGGCGGGGGCCGGTTCCGCATGCGCCCGGCGCCCCCCGCGACGGGCGCCCCCGTGACGGATTTCAGCCTGCCCCTGTCACCGGCGGATGCGGGAGAGGCCGAGCGCCTTCGGGATCTGCGCGTGCGGTTGTGCGACCGCCTGGACATCCAGCCCCCCAATCGCGACGCCTATCGCTTCCACATCACCCTCGGTTACCTGCTCCACTGGCTCACGCCCGACGAAACCGCCGCGGTCGGCCGGCTGTCCCGCGCCTGGCTGGCGCGATTCGCGGACGCGCTGCCGGAATTCCTCATCGGACCGCCCGTCCTCTGCCGCTTCGAGGACATGGCGTCCTTCACTCCCATGCTGACCTTGACGGACTGAGCCGCCCTGCGGTCTCGACGGCCGAGCGATGCCCGGATCAGCCAGACCGGGAGGGATCCAACGGGTTCGGCAGGATCCGGTCGGGATTCCGCTCGACCCGGCCCGCCGGGGCGAGCGCGCGCATCCCGACGCGGAAACCTGCGCCACAGGCCTATGTCCCGGAGGGCGATCTGCGCTAAGAGGGTCGCCTTCGACGTCCGCTTCGTTCCCGCCGGCCCGGCGTCTCGCGTGCGGCGGACCCTCGATGTTCCAACTCAGCGACGTCTCGTCCGCGGCTCCGGCGCGCGGGTGTCGAACCGCTTCGCCGACAAGACGATCAGAATTCTTCATGGCCCAGAAACAGACCTCCACCGGACCTTCGCAGCGCCAGCAGCGCGTCGCCGAGCTGATCCGCCACGCCATCGCCGAGGTTCTCCAGCGCGGAGACATCCAGGACGCGGTGCTGAGCGCGCACGTCATCACGGTGCCCGAGGTGCGGATGTCGCCGGACCTGAAGCTCGCCACCGCCTACATCATGCCGCTCGGCGGCCTCGACGAGGCGCCGGTCCTCGCGGCGCTGGCGCGCAACAAGAAGGCGCTGCGCCAGGAGGTCGCCCGACGGGTGAACCTGAAATACGCGCCCGATCTGCGCTTCCTGCGCGACGAGACCTTCGACGAGGCCGACCGGATCGACGCCCTGCTGCGGACTGATAAGGTGCGCCGTGATCTCGAATCACCGGCCGCGGAGAAAGAGGACGGCGCGTCGGACCCCGACGCGTCCTGACGCCCACCGCTTGGTGAGCGGCGCAGCATCTCCGGCCCGAGGCGGCGGAGACATCGAACAGCGTATCCCGAAGGGGACGGAGGACGGCGCCGAGCGTGCCGCCCGGCCCCTATGATCATCGACCGAGGACCCCCATGATCAACGAACCGACCGTCGAGCGCACCGAGGGCTCAGCGCCGCCGAACCCGGCGGACCGGCCCATGGCCGCCGAGGGCCGTCGTCCGCCGCGGGGCGCGCCGCGCCCGGACCGGCCGAAGCGCCGCGACGTCAACGGCTGGGTGATCCTCGACAAGGGCGTCGGCATGACCTCGACCCACGCGGTCGCGGTGGTGAAGCGCGCCTTCAACGCCAAGAAGGCCGGCCATGCCGGCACCCTCGACCCGCTGGCCTCCGGCATCCTGCCGATCGCGCTCGGCGAGGCGACCAAGACGGTTCCCTTCGTGATGGACGGGCGCAAGGCCTACGTCTTCACGGTGACCTGGGGCATCGAGACGGACACCGACGACGCCGAGGGCCGGCCGGTGGCCACCAGCGAGGCGCGCCCGACCCGGGAGGCCGTGGAGGCGGCGCTGCCGACCTTCATCGGCGCCATCGAGCAGGTGCCGCCCCGCTACTCGGCGATCAAGATCGCGGGCGAGCGCGCCTACGATCTCGCCCGCGACGGCGAGGAGGTCGTGCTGGTGGCGCGCCCGGTGCAGATCGACCATCTCGCGGTGGTCGAGCACAGCCCCGAGCGCACCGTGATCGAGGCCGCCTGCGGCAAGGGCACCTATGTCCGCGCCATCGCCCGCGACCTCGGCCGCCTGCTCGGCTGCTACGGCCACGTCTCGGCCCTGCGCCGCACCCGCGTCGGTCCCTTCACGGAGGCCGATTCCTGCCGGGTCGCCGCCCTCGAGGAAGCCGGGCCGGACGGTAATGCCGGCCATCTCCACCCCGTGGAGACCGCCCTCGATGCGGTCCCCGCGGTGCCGGTGTCGCGGGACATGGCCCTGCGCCTGATGCGCGGCCAGCCGGTGATCCTGCGCGGGCGCGACGCGCCGGTGGAGGGCAAGGCCTTCGCCACCTGCGGCGGCATCCTGGTGGCGGTGGGCGACGTCGAGCGCGGCGAACTGGTGCCGCACCGGGTCTTCCATCTGGGCGGGACGGCCAACCGCCCGGCCTGATTTCCCAAATGTCTTAGGTTATAAATCGTCGGTCCCGGGATTTGCGGCCTTCGAACCTCGATACGGCCAAGCAACCGAAGCGGATGATCTCGGATCCGCTTCGGTTGTTGTTCCGTTTGGATCCAGCATCTTCTGAGGTCTCATCTTAAGCGTTTCGTAAATTTTCGACGCCACAGGTCGTGGCATGCTTCAGCCCACGACTCGTTCGAGCTGCAACATCTTCCGACGCTTCCGCGATGACCGAAACGGTGTCGTCGCGCTGATCTTCGCCCTCGCTTCGATCCCGCTGCTGATGTTGGCCGGCACCGTGATCGACTTCGGCGTGAAGTCGATGAACCGTCAGGCGGCGCAGGACGTCACCGACGCCACGGTCCTCTCCCTCGCCAAGCTGCCGACGACATCGACCGACGCGGAGCTGGCGAGCAAGGCCGATGCGCAGGTGCGGGCCGCCCTGAAGAAGACCCCCATCGACGACCTCCTGGTCCGAGCGCGGCGCAACGGGGACGACATCACCGTCACGGCCACCGGCACATCGCCGACGAGCCTGACCCGGATGGTCGGGCTCACCGGCATGCCCATCTCGGTGAGCAGCACCGGGCGCCGCGCCTCGGGCAATCTGGAGATCGCCCTCGTCCTCGACAACACGGGCTCGATGGAAGGCGCGAAGCTCACGAACCTCAAGGCGGCGGCCAAGGACCTCGTCTCGACCCTGTTCAAGGAGGTGGATCCGGCAAAGCCGAACTCCCTGCGGATCGGCATCGTCCCGTTCTCGATGACCGTGAATGTCGGCCCGGGCAACGCGGGCGCCGCCTGGATCGACAAGGACGCCCGGTCCTCGGTCCATTCGCAGATCTTCGTCTCGGCGGCCAACCGGCTGACCCTGTTCCAGCAGATGGGCGTCGCCTGGGGCGGCTGCGTCGAGGGCCGGCCGATGCCCTACGACGTGCAGGAGACGCCGCCGAGCGCGAGCACGCCCGACACGCTCTTCGTGCCCTACTTCGCCCCGGACGAGGCCGACACGGAATCGTCCCGGACGCCGATGTGGAACAACTACACGGCGGACGGCGTGAGCTTGGGCACCCTGCGCAACCGTCAGGGCCAGGTGTCCAAGTACCGGACCTACGGGATCCAACGGACGGGCCGGATCGACAAGGACAGCGACAACTATCTCTACGGTCCGAATTCCGGCTGCGAGCTGCAGCCGATCACCCGCCTGACGACGTCCCAGTCCAGCCTCAACAGCGCGATCGACGCCATGACGGTGCGGGGCGACACCAACATCCCGATCGGGCTGGTCTGGGGCTGGCACATCCTCTCGCCCGGCGGTCCCTTCGCGGAAGGGGCGGCCTACACCGACCGGACCACCCGCAAGTTCGTGGTGCTGATGACCGATGGGCAGAACCAGTCGGCGACTCGTTCCTACAGCTCGAACACCTCGTACTACTCGGGCATCGGCTACATCTGGCAGAACAGGATCGGCACGACCTCGGACGATTCCACCGCGCGGCGCAACGCGATCGACGGCCGGCTCACGACGCTCTGCACCAACATGAAGAACGCCGGCGTCGCGATCTTCACCGTCCGCGTCGAGGTCTCGGAGGGCACCAGCGACATCCTGAAGAACTGCGCCTCGGGCAGCGACAAGTTCTACGACGTCCAGAACGCCTCCGACCTGACCGACGCCTTCAAGGCCATCGCCGCCCAGATCAGCGAATTGCGGATCGCGCGATGAGGCCGGGCGCGGAACGCCGCTTCGCGACGCCGCGCCGGCTCGGGACGCTGCGGCGGCTCGGGATGCTGCGGCGGCTCGGGCGGGACACGCGCGGGGTCGCGGCGGTGGAGTTCGGCCTCGTGGCGGTGCCCTTCATGCTGCTCCTCGGCGCGATCATCGAGGCCGCCCTGCTGATCCTGGCCCAGCAGCTCCTCGACGATGCCCTCGACCGGGGCGGCCGCGCGGTCTTCACCGGCGTGTACCAGGACGGGGCCGGCACGAAGCCGCCCGCCGCCCGGCTGGTGGCGGAGATGTGCAACGGCCCGGTGCTGTTCGACTGCACGAAGCTCAAGGTCGAGATGACCACCGCCGCGACCTTCAGCGCGAATTCCGCCGCCGCGCCCTACGACCCGAAGACCGGCGCGGCCTCGCCGACCTTCGGCACGCGCTTCGCCTGCCCGCAGGGCAGCGACATCGTCACCATCCGCGCCGCGGTGGTGATCCCCCGCTTCTTCGGCTTCACGGGGGTCGCGGCGGCGCCGATCTCGGCGAGCGAGCAGATGATCACCGCGACCACGGTGTTCCGGGCGGAGCCCTATCCGGCGGGGACATGCTGAGGCTGCGCCGGACCCTGCGCGCCTTCGCGCGCGACCGCCGCGGCGTCAGCGCCGTGGAATTCGCCCTGGTGGCGCCGATCATGATCGTCATCTTCATGGGTACGATCGAGCTGCCGCGGGCCTACGCGACGAAGCAGCGCCTCGTCCGCGCGACCCGCGCCATGGCCGACCTGATCTCGCGGGGCAGCCTGACCAGCGTCGACGACATCTACGCGGCGGGGCGGGCGGTGATGTACCCGACGGATGCGAGCGGGTCCGGCATCGTCCTCACGGCGGCGGGCGTCTACCAGCTCTCCAACAAGGCCTATCAGGCGCGCGTCTGCTCCAGCACCGCCGACAAGGCGACCAAGCGCGCGGTCAATTCGATCCTCGGCGACCCGCCCCCCTCGGAGGCCGCGGTCAACGCGCGCTACATGATGGCGGAGATGACCGTGCGCTACGTGCCGGTCTTCAACCTGTTCCCGGCCCTGACCAACCTGACCCTGTCCCAGACCACGACCTGGCCGGTCCGCTCGGTGACCGGCGCAGCGGTGGTCCTGCCCGGCGGCGCGGCCTGCCCGTGAGGCGCGGGCGAGCCTAGTCGCGGATCGGCAGCCCGGTCTCGATCACCCGCGCCCAGAGGGAGGCCCCGTAGGGCGCGGCGGCGTCGTTGAAGTCGTAGTCCGGGTGGTGCAGGCCGGCGCTGTCGCCGTTGCCGAGGAAGATGTAGGCGCCGGGGCGGTGGGCGAGCATGTAGGAGAAATCCTCGGCCGCCATCAGGGGCGCCACGGCCCGGTCGATGCCGGCCTCGCCGACGAGTTCCGCCGCCACGTCGGCGATGAAGTCCGTCTCCGCCGGATGATTCTCGGTGACCGGGTAGCCGCTGTTGAAGTCGATGGTGCCCGTGGCGCCGAAGCCCTGCGGGACATGGGTGACGATCGCGGAGATCCGGTCCTGGATCAGGCTCCGCACCGGCTTCGAGAGCGCCCGCATGGTGCCCCGCAGGACCACGCATTGCGGCAGCACGTTGAAGGCCTCCCCCGCCTCCAGGGCGCAGACCGAGACCACCGCGCTCTCCAGGGGATCGACGTTGCGCGACACCACCGATTGCAGCGCCGTGATCACGTGGCTCGCCACCAGCACGCTGTCGACGGCGTTGTGCGGCTGGGCGGCGTGCCCGCCCCGGCCCGCGATGGTGATGGTGAAGCGGTCGGTGGAGGCCATGATCGGGCCCGGCCGGATGGCGAAGGTCCCGAGGGCCTGGCCCGGGATGTTGTGCATGCCGTAGACGGTCTCGACGCCGAAGCGCTCCATCAGCCCGTCCCGGACCATGGCCTCGCCGCCGCCGCCGCCCTCCTCCGCCGGCTGGAAGATCAGCACCGCGGTGCCGTCGAAGTCGCGGGTCTCGGCGAGGTACTTCGCGGCGCCCAGCAGCATCGCCGTGTGCCCGTCATGCCCGCAGGCATGCATCTTCCCCGGCACCGTCGAGCGATAGGGCAGGTCGCGCGCCTCTTGGATCGGCAGGGCGTCCATGTCGGCGCGCAGGCCGATGGCCCGGTTCGACCCGTGGGCGCGCCCCCGGATCACCCCGACGACGCCGGTGCGGCCGATGCCGGTGGCGACCGTGTCGCAGCCGAAGGCCCGCAGCTTGTCGGCGACGAAGCCGGCGGTGCGGTGGACGTCGTATTGCAGTTCCGGGTGCGCGTGGAGATCGTGGCGCCAGGCGGCGATCTCGTCCGCGAAGGCGGCGATCCGGTCGAGGACGGGCATGGACAGCGACTTTCGAGAGGCGACGGCTCTCAAGGGGACGCGCCGGGGTTGCGACGCCGCTCGCGCAGCAAACAAGAGGCCAGGGATGCGGTCAACGCTCGCCGCGCCGCGAAGGCGACGCTTCGGGATCGCGCTCCCCATGCCGCGGTGTCGCGGCGGGCATGTCCTGGCGACCGGATGGCGCGCCGGGCGCGCTCTGTTGGCCGGATGGCGCGCCGGGCGCGCTCTGTTGGCCGGATGGCGCGCCGGGCGCGCTCTGGGGACCGGCGGCGAGGTCGTCGAGGATCGGGCAGTCGGGCCGGGCATCGCCGCCGCAATGGGCGGCGAGATCCTCCAGGGTGCGCGCCATGCCTTCCAGCGCGTCGATCCGGCGGCGCAGGTCCGCCACGTGGCCGAGGGCGAGGCGCCGCACCTGGGCGCTCGCCCGCCCGCGGTCGTGCCAGAGGGCGAGCAGCGTTCGGATGTCCTCCATCGTGAAGCCGAGGTCGCGGGCGCGGCGCACGAAGCGCAGGGCATGCAGGTCGGCCGCGGCGTAGAGCCGATAGCCGCCCGCGGTCCGCTCGGCCGGCGCCAGCAGGCCGGTCTCCTCGTAGTAGCGGATCATCTTGGCCGAGACGCCGGTGGCGCGGGCGGCCTCGCCGATGGTGACGGCGGCGCCCGCGCTCATGTCGCTGCCGGCCCCGCGCCGCCGGCCCGGCGCAGGCGCAGGGCGTTGGCGAGGACGAAGACGCTCGACAGCGCCATGGCGCCGGCCGCGAGCACGGGCGAGAGCAGCGGCCCGCCCAAGGCATGGAGCAGACCCGCCGCCACCGGGATCAGCGCCACGTTGTAGGCGAAGGCCCAGAACAGGTTCTGGCGGATGTTGCGCATCACCGCCCGCGAGAGCCGGATGGCGGTGACGATGCCCGAGAGCGCCCCCGACATCAGCACCACGTCGGCCGAGTCCACCGCGATGTCGGTTCCGGTGCCGATGGCGAGGCCGACATCCGCCTCGGCGAGGGCGGGGGCGTCGTTGATGCCGTCGCCGACGAAGGCCACCGGGCCGTGGCGGGCGCGCAGGGCCTGCACGGCCGCGACCTTGCCGCCGGGCAGGATCTCGGCGGACACGGTCGCGATGCCCAGGCTCCGCGCCACCGCCTCGGCCGCCGCGCGGCCGTCGCCGGTGACCATGGCCACCACGAGGCCGCGGGCCTGCAGGGCCGCCACGGCCTCGGCCGCCCCGGGCTTGACCGGATCCGCCACCGCGGCCAGGGCGGCGAGGCGCCCGTCGACGGCGATGCAGAGCGGCGTGCGGCCCTCCGCGCCGAGGCGGGCCGCCTCGGCGTCGAGCGCGCCGACGGGGATTCCGAGGCGGTCGAGGAAGCGGCGCGCTCCGACGACGACGCTGCGGCCGTCGACGGTGCCGGCGATGCCGTAGCCGGGCTCGGCTTCGAAGCCCGTCACGGCCCCGGGCGCCAGGCCCCTGTCCGCGGCCGCCGCCACGAGGCTGCGGGCGACGGGGTGCTCGGAGCGCGATTCGAGGCTCGCGGCGAGGCGCAGGGCCTCGTCCGCCGCGAAGCCCGGCGCGGCGACGAGGTCGGTCAGGGTCGGGCGGCCCAGGGTCAGCGTGCCCGTCTTGTCGAGGGCGACGACGCGCACCGCGCGCAGGCGCTGGAGCGCGCCGCCGTTGCGGAACAGCACGCCGAGCTCGGCCGCGCGGCCGGTGCCGACCATGATCGAGGTCGGGGTGGCGAGGCCCATGGCGCAGGGACAGGCGATGATCAGCACCGCGATGGCGTTGACCAGGGCGAGGCCGAGGGACGGGCTCGGGCCGAAGGCGAGCCAGCCCGCGAAGGTCGCCGCCGCCGCCGCGATGACGGCGGGGACGAACCAGCCCGTCACCCGGTCGACCAGGGCCTGGATCGGCAGCTTGGCGCCCTGGGCCGCCTCGACCATGCGGACGATCCGGGCCAGCACCGTGTCGGCCCCGACGGAATCCACCCGCAGGTCGAAGCTGCCATGGGTGTTCAGGGTGCCGCCCACCACCGCGGCGCCGGCCGCCTTGGCCACCGGGACCGGCTCGCCGGTGACCATGCTCTCGTCGACCCAACTCGACCCGGAGACCAGGATTCCGTCGGCGGCGATGCGCTCGCCCGGGCGCACCCGGACCACGTCTCCGATCTTCAGGCCGGCCTGCGCCACCTCCGTCTCGGCGCCGTCGCGGATCACCCGCGCGGTGGCGGGGGCGAGACCGATCAGGCGCGCGATGGCCGCGCCGGTGCGTCCCCTGGCGCGGGCCTCCAGGGTGCGGCCGAGGAGGATCAGCGTGACGATGAGAACCGCCGCCTCGAAATAGAGATGCGCCGTGCCGGGCGGGAGCCGATCCGGCGCCAGGACGGAAACGAGGGAGTAGAGGTAGGCGGCCCCCGACCCGAGGGCCACGAGGGCGTTCATGTCCGGATGGAGGCGGACCAGGGCGGGCAGGCCCCGGCGGAAGAAGCGGGCTCCGGGTCCGGCGAGCACCAGGGTGGCGAGCCCGGCCTGGAGCCATCCGGCCCCGGCCCCGAGCGCATCGTGGACCGCATGCGCGAAGGCCGGCACGAGGTGGCCGCCCATGTCGAGGACGACGACCGGCGCCGACAGGACGGCCGCCGCGACGAGATCGCGCCGCAGGGCCCGCCCCTCCCGCGTCTGGCGGGTCGCGCCGGCCGCGACCGGCGCTTCGGTCGGGACCCGCACCGCGTAACCGGCCTTCGCGACGGCCGCTTCCAGGTCCGCGCGTGCGACCAGCCCCTCGGGATGACGCAGCTCGGCCCGGCCGGTGGCGAGGTTGACCGTGGCCGTCGTCACGTCCGGGACGGCCGCGAAGGCGCGCTCGACCCGGCCGACGCAGGAGGCGCAGGACAATCCGTCGATCTCGAGGGTGGTGACCGCCTCCGGCACGGCGTAGCCCGCCCGCGCCACGGCCTCGACCGCCGCTCCGCCCGGTCCGGGAAGGCGCAGCTCGGCCCGCCCGGTGGCGAGGTTGACCGAGACCTCCGTAGCGCCGGGCAGCGCCCGGAGTGCGCGCTCGACCCGCCCGACGCAGGAGGCGCAGGTCAGACCCGCCACCGGAAAGCCGAGGCGGCGGCCGGGTGCGGGGATCGTGGTCTCGAGGGTCGGGCGCTTGTCCATGTCCCCCATGTGGGGCTTCCCATGGTGGGAAGGTCAAGGGGCCGAGCGATGCCGCTCGGCCCGGTTCGGCGGTTCGGCACGGGCGGCGTCCCCGGGGCCGGGGGAACGCTCGAGGACCCGGCGGATGCCCGTCGGCGGATCGCGAAGCCTACCGCCGCCGGCCCCAGATGCCGGCGCGCTCGGAGCGGGCCTGCTCCTCGGCGGCCAGGAGGTCGGCCGGCGCGTCCTCGGCGGCGCGGGCGCCGCCGGCGGTGAGGATCAGGGAGGCGAGGTCGTCGCCGTCGATCTGGCAGCGGAGTTGCTCGGCGGCGGTATCGGCCCCGGCCGGCGGCGCACAGGTCACCTCGCGGCGGCGCAGGTAGCGGGCGAGCTGCCGGGCCAGCGCCCCGCCCTCCCCCTCCACCCCGAGGAGGCGGATCGTGCGGCCCCGGAAGGCCAGGGTGCCGGTATCGACCACCTCCGGAACGCCGCGCAGGCCGGGGGCCGCGGCGTTGGTGGCGACCTCGCGGGCGGGCGCCGGCTCGGCCCGGGCCGCGGACGGGCGCTTGCGGCCCTTGGCCAGCTGCACCGTCGCCCGCTGGACGAAGTCGTGGAAGATGCTCGCCGGAATGTCGCCGCCGCCGACCCGGTTCATGGACGCGTTGTCGTCGTTGCCGACCCAGATTCCGACGATGAGGTCCGGCGTCATGCCGATGAACCAGGCATCGCGATAATCCTGGGTGGTCCCGGTCTTGCCGCCCACCGGCAGGCCGGCGACCCGCGCGCCCTTGCCGGTGCCGCCATCCACCACGGCCTGGAGGGAATCGAGCATCATCGCGCGGCTCTCGGTGGGAATCGCGGTGCCGCCCTTCGTCTCGGCGCGCAGATAGAGCGGCTGCGGCTGGGCGCCCCGGATGGCGTGGACGCTGTGCGTGTCCACCGGCGCGGCGCCGGCCAGCACCCCCGCATAGGCGCGGGTCATCTCCAGGAGCGTCACCTCGGCCGAGCCCAGGGCCAGGCTCGGCACGTTGGGCAGATCCGAGGTCACGCCCATCCGACGGGCGGTGGCGATCACGGCCGGGATGCCGACCTCGTCGGCGAGTTGCGCCGCGACGGTGTTGACCGATTGCGCGAAGGCGCTGCGCAGGGGCATCGCGCCCTTGAAGCGGCCCGTGGAATTCTGCGGCTCCCAGTCGCCGATCTGGATCGGCCGGTCGACCAGCACCGAGTCGGGGTTGAAGCCGTTCTCGTAGGCGGTGAGATAAACGAACAGCTTGAACAGGGAGCCGGCCTGACGCTTGGCCTGGGTGGCGCGGTTGAACTGGCTGTCCTCGTAGTCGCGCCCGCCCACCATGGCGAGGATCGCGCCCTCCTTGTTGAGCACCACCATGGCGCCCTGCCCCGCCTTCTTCTTCGCGCCCTCGGCATCGAGGCGGCGGGCGACGACACCCTCGGCGAGGCTCTGCAGGTCGAGGTTGAGGGTGGTGCGCACGGTGACGTCGCCCGGCGCGTCGGCGAGCTTCTTCGACTCCGCCGAGACCATGTCGAGGAAGTAGTTGGTGCCCGGCGGGGTCTCGGGGGGCGTGCGCAGCGTGATGGTCTGGGCGCGGGCCTTGTCGGCCTCGGCCGCCGTGATGGCGCCGGTCTCCACCATGGTCTGCAGCACCACGTCGGCGCGCTCCTTGGCGCCGCCGAAGTTGCGGGTCGGGGCGAGTTGCGAGGGCGCGCGCACCAGGCCGGCCAGCATCGCGGCCTCGGGCAGGGTCAGGGCCTTCGCGCCCTTGCCGAAATAGCGCCGGGCGGCGGCGTCGACGCCGTAGGCGCCGGCCCCGAAATAGGCGGTGTTCAGGTAGCCGAGCAGGATCTCGTCCTTCGACATCGTTGCCTCGACGCGCAGGGCCAGGAACGCTTCCTGGATCTTGCGGCGCAGCGACTTCTCCTGGTTCAGGGAGACGAGCCGGGCATATTGCTGGGTGATCGTGGAGCCGCCCTCGCGCACGCCCCCGCCGACGGCGTTGCGGTAGACGGCGCGCAGGAGGCCGCGCGGGTCGATGCCCCAATGCGCGCGGAAGCGCCGGTCCTCGATGGCGATGATGGCCTGCCCGAGATGGGGCGGCATCTCCGCCGCCGTCAGCTTCTGGCCCTGGAACGCCCCGCGGGTCGCGAAGACCCGGCCGTCATCGGCCTCGACGGTCAGCGCGCGCTGGCCCGCCTCCGGCGCCACGCCGCCCAGCGGCGGCAGGGTGGCGAAGCTGTAGAGGACGAGCCCGGCCAGGAGCAGCGCCGGCAGGACGACGGCCGCCAGGGCGGCGGCCAGCCAGGGATGGCGGCGCAGGCGCGCCGGCAGGCCGGCGGCGCGCGGCGCCGGTCCCGCTTCGATCCCGGCGGCGGGCATCGGTCCCTCCGCCGACATGGCGGGCGCAGGCGCGTCGGTCGGCGCGCTGGGTCGCATGCGGGCGGCCAAGCCCTGCCAGG
>NZ_JBKEZQ010000020.1:0-78008 GCF_053345175.1 Methylobacterium sp. M6A4_1b | reverse complement strand
CGGACGGCGGCGGCGGATCTTTCCCTTGATCGTTGCCGCCCTGATCCTTGGGCTTGAAGCTCTTGATCGACGCCCAGGCCTCGATCAGCGTGCCATCGACGCTGAAGTGGTCGCTGGACAGAAGCCGCCTGACCCGGGGCCGGGCCAGCACGGCGGCCAGGAACTGGGCCGCGATCTCACCGGCCAGGAGCCGGTCCCGGTTCCGGGTGAAGCTCGAATGATCCCAGGCCTGATCGTCGATGCCCAGCCCTACGAACCAGCGGAACAACAGGTCGAACTCCAGCCGCTCCATCAGCTGCCGCTCCGAGCGGATCGAGTAGAACGCCTGCAGGAGCATAGCCCGCAGCAGCATCTCGGGCGGGATCGACGGACGACCCATCCGAGTCGCATAGAGTGCCGAGAACGACCCGCTCAGGGCCACCAGCGCCTCGTCCGTCAGTTGCCGGATGGCCCGCAGAGGATGATCGGACCGGACCCGAGCTTCCAGGTCCACATACGAGAACAACGCCCCCGAACGCCGATCCGAGCCCCGCATCTGCCTTCCCCGTTTACTGCCAGGGAGCAGTGAATCATGCCAACCCCTGGCACGCCACGGACTTCTTCAACACCCTGCTAGGCGGGTTCAGATCCGGGGCCGGAGGCTCATGTCGCTCAACACCGAGTTGGCGAGCCGGTCCGGCCCGATCTCGTTCGCGGAGTAGCCGACGAGGGCAGCCAGGCTCTCGCGGGCGCGCCAGACGCGGCTCTTCACCGTGCCGATCTTGCAGCCCATCACGGTGGCCGCCTCGTCGTAGGTCATGTTGTCGATGGCCACAAGCGTCAGGGCCTGGCGCAGAGTGGTCGACAACCGCCCGATGGCGGCGTTGACGTCCTCGAGGTCGACGACGGCCCCCTGTGCCGGCAGGGTCACCAGCTGGGCCGCGTAGCTGCCGTCGCTGTCCTCCACCTCGTGCACGCGCTTGCGCTGGCCGGAATAGAACGTGTTGCGCATGATGATGGTCAACCATCCGCAGACGTTGGTCCCGGGAGTGAAGCTCTCGCGGTACATCCAGGCCCGCAGCATCGTGTCCTGGACGAGGTCGTCCGCGCGGGCGGCGTCGCGGGTCAGGGAAAGCGCGTACTTGCGCAGGCCCGCCGCATGGTCCTGCAGGCCCTGCCGGACCTCCGCCGTGAGAGTCTCGCCCCGGGCCGCGAGCGCCGCTTCGAGCCGGGCCAGCAGGACGGCGAACCGGTCGGGCTGGTCGTCATCGAGGGATGCGTAGGCATCGCGCAGGTGCTTCCCGAGATATCGTCGGATCGCCGGCTCCAGCAGGGGCGCGGTCTGGGTCGGGGCGGCAGATCCTGAGTGCGATGTCATCCAGTGTCTTCTCAGCCTTTCGGGGCGGGCACTGGCCCACTCCTTCAGTCCGAGAGAGTGTGCAAAACAAGGAACACACTCGCATCAACACAGGTTAATGGAAAGACATTCGGAGATCTTTGCGCGCTTTCGTACGGTCAAGCCTGAACATAGTGGCCTCACTGCAAAGCTTCTTCTTTAGAAATACACGAGCAAATATGACAAAGAACCCGCCGCGGGCATAGCCGGGCGGGACGAGTCCAGGGATGAGCGCACGATGCGTGTTCCTTCAACCCACCGGAACCGAGAGTGTTCAATGTGGGCGGGACGCGAAGATCCGGTTGCCAGGGTCAAACCATGGCGGCGCATGGCCGATCGGATCAGGCCGCCGCGCCCGCGCGCGATGGAGTGGAAGACGCCGACCGAATCAGGCCGCCTCGATCAGCCGGCGATACTCGGCCTCGGGCACGCCGTAGCTGTCCCCCGCCACGGACAGAAGCCCAGCCCGGTCGAGAAGCTCGATGCGGCCGCGCCGTGCCTTGATCAGGCGATTGCCTTCCAGCATCTGCAGGGCCAGCGTCACGGTGGTGCGCTGCACACCGAGCATGTACGAGAGGAAGTCGTGGGTCACGGTGAGTTCGTCGCCGATGACGCGGTCGTGGCACATCAGAAGCCAGCGGGCGAGACGCACTTCGATGTTGTAGCTCGCATTGGCGAAGGCCGTCTGTGCGGTCTGGATCAGAAGGGTCTGGACGAAGCGCAGCAGCAGGTTGCGCAGGGTCGGGCTGCGCTCGGTGGCCGCCAGCAACGCGGCGGCCTCGATCGCCAGCATCTCGCCCGCGTTCTGGACGAAGTGGTCGTAGGGCGTGCGATCGCTGCCCAGAAGCACCGGGGCGACCCCGACCACGCCCTCGGGCCCGATGATGCCGACCTCGACCTTGCTCGTTCCGGCCGTGGTGATCGAAGCGTAGCCCACCTCAGGAAAGTAAAGGTCCTGAATCCGCTGGTGCGGATAGATCAGCCCCTGGCGCAACTCCGTCGGCATCGACCGCAGGTGCGGCTGAAGCAAACTGTAATCGCCCGGCGAAAGACGTCTGAGCAAACGGTTGCGAACGACAGATTGCTCTAACAGCGACACGGCCCTTTCCCTTGGGGCAAGAGCACAAATAGTCTCCCACAGACTCACAACCAGGAATATATACAAGCTATTTGTCGACTATCTGTACGATGCGAGACAAAGGCAAGCCTACCCAGGGATCTGTCGGGTAGTCGACATTCGCCAGATGCCGGGCGCCGCGCGGAAGGCCCGGAGCGCTGCCCGACCCTTCGATCTATGATTCATCGGGCGTGCGGATCAGGGGATATCGGAGCAGAGCGATAGCGCGAGATTCCGGCCGTGGCCGCGTAGAGGTCGCGCGTCCCGGTGCACGGTCGGATCGAGGATCGAGTGTGCCGTGACGGAGGATGGGAAACCGGTCCGGATGGCGGGGACTGTGCCCCGCCGCGGGCACCCGTGAGCGCACCCGAACAGGGGCCGAGACTTTCCCGATGCGCAGCGTGCCCGGATTCCTCGGGTGCGCTGAACCCCTGCAGTCGACCACGCGATCCTGCGCGAGTGGCTGACCAATCTCGGCTCCCGCTCGGCAATCGAGCGGATCGCACACCTGCTCCTCGGATTGCCGGTGCCGCGGCGGGACCGGCTCGATCTCGCCGGCTCGACCGCGCATGTCACCTGCCCGCCGCCGGACCTGATGAAGCTGATCGAGATCCGCGCCCGCATCCTGCCGATCCGGACCATCGCGCGCCTGATGAGCCTGAGCGGCTTCGACCCGCGCAACCTCTCGCCGGAACCGGCGGTCGAACAATGATCGGGCGGCCCGTCAGATCGATGGGCCGACCGGTCGCGAAGGCGTGGCAGGTTCGATGGCCGGGTCGTATTACGGGATCGGACGGGCCACGGGGTGCGCTGCGCGGATGTCCTCCAGGAGCGCCTGGAAATCAATGTAGCCGGCCTCTCGGGCCATCGCGTCGAGGGCGGATGCCGCGTCGCACGCGCTGCCGGTCCAGAGGACGGCGCCATTTGTCTGCTGGCGAACCTCGAAGATACTCATGATTCGTTAACCCTCTAAAGCGAAAGGTCTATACTCACCCTAACGTGAAGACGCGCCGAAAGTTGCGGGCGGCAGCACCGAACGGGATCGCTTCGGGCGCGTCGCGGACGCCGCCAACGAGGTGCGCCATGAAAACGCCGGTCTCGCGCCGCAAGCCCCGGATCTCCGACGTCGACGAGCGCCCCGCCATGCGATCCCTCTTGCGATCCCTCCGGCCCGCCTCGTTCGCCGGGGCACCCCTATTCGCCCTCGCGATGCTGGCCGGGGGAGCCCCGGACGCCCGTGCGACCGAGCCCGCAGCCGTTCCAGACCCGGCCGCCGTGGCACCGGCGGTCACGGTGGTCGCGGCGGTCCAGCGCGAGGTCGTGGAGCTCGCGGTCGTGACCGGGACGCTCGTGCCCCGCGACGAGATCCTGGTGGCGCCCGAGATCGAGGGAACCCGGATCACCGAGCTTCTGGTGGAGGAGGGGGCCCAGGTCGCCCGCGGCCAGCCCCTGGCGCGGCTCTCCCTGGAGATGATCGTGACCCAGGAGGCCGCCAACGCCGCCGCCATCGCCAAGGCGCAGGCCGCGATCATCCAGGCGCGCAGCCAGATCGTGCAGGCCGAGGCGGCGCAGATCGAGGCCAACCTCGCCCTCGAGCGGACGCGCAGCCTCATCCGTACCGGCAACGCCACCGCCGTCACCCTGGAGCAGCGCGTCTCCGCGGCGCAGGGCAACGAGGGCCGCCTCGCGGCCACCCGCGGCGGGCTCCAACTCGCCGAGGCCGATCTCGCCACCGCGCGGGCGCAGGGCGCCGAAATCGCCCTGCGGCGCGCCCGCACCGAGATCCGCGCGCCGGAGGCCGGGATCGTCAGCCGTCGCACCGCCCGGGTCGGCGCCACCGCGACCGCCGCCGGCGAGCCGATGTTCCGCCTGATCGCCCGCGGCGAGATCGAGCTCGAGGGAGAGGTGCCGGAAGTCTGGATGCCGCGACTTCATGTCGGTGACCCGGCCCGCCTCGACTGGGACGAAGGACGGACCCTGAAGGGGCGGGTGCGGCGCATCGATCCCGAGATCGACCGCACGACCCGCCTCGGGCGCATCCGCATCAATCTCGACCCCGATCCGGGCCTGCGCATCGGCGCCTTCGCCCGCGGCAAGGTCGAAGTCGCGCGCCGCACGGGCGTCGCGGTGCCGCTCTCGGCCGTGCTCTACGGGGCCGATGGCGGCGCCAGCGTCTTCATCGTCGCCGGGGACCGCGTCGAAGCCCGCCGGATCGTCCCCGGCCTCGCCGCCGACGGCGTTCTGGAGATCCGCTCCGGCGTGACAGCGGACGAGGTGGTGGTGGCCCGGGCCAGCAGCTTCCTGCGGGACGGCGACCGCGTCCGACCCGTCATCCCGCCCGTGAAGGCGGCCGATGCCGCTCCCCGCTGATCGGATGATCCCATGCGCCTGAACATCTCGGCCTGGGCGATCCGCAAGCCCATCCCGTCCCTCGTCCTCTTCCTGGTGCTGGTGGTCCTCGGCCTCGTCAGCTTCCGCGCGCTGCCGATCACGCGCTTTCCGAACATCGACATCCCCATCGTCTCCGTCCAGGTGCTGCAATCGGGCGCCGCGCCCTCCGAACTGCAGACCCAGGTGACCAAGGTGGTCGAGGATGCGGTGGCGGGGGTGAAGGGCGTCAAGCACGTCATCTCGACGATCTCGGAGGGCGTCTCCAGCACCACCATCGAGTTTCGCCTGGAGGTGAACAGCGACCGGGCGGTCAACGACGTCAAGGACGCCATCTCGAAGGTGCGGGTGAACCTGCCCCGCACCATCGAGGAGCCGATCATCAACCGCGTCGAGATCGCGGGCCTGCCGATCATGATCTATGGCGCCTCGGCACCCGCGATGACGCCGGAGGACCTGTCCTGGCTCATCGACGACGTCATCGCCCGGCAGGTGCAGAGCGTGAAGGGCGTCGGCGGGGTCGAGCGCCTCGGCGGCGTCGCCCGCGAGGTCCGCGTGACCCTGAAGCCCGACCGGCTGCTGGCGCTCGGGATCACGGCCGCCGACGTCAACCGGCAGCTGCGCCTGACCGCAGCCGACATGGCCGGCGGGCGCGGCGAGCTCGGCGGCCAGGAGCAGTCCATCCGGACCCTGGCGGGGGCGGCCAGCCTCGACACCCTGGCCGAGACCTCGATCGTCGTGCCGGGTGGCCGCAAGGTCCGGCTCGACGAACTCGCCACCCTGGTCGACGGCTCGGAGGAGCCGCGCACCTTCGCCCGCTTCAACGGCGAGCCCGTCGTCGCCTTCGCGATCTCGCGCTCCACCGGCGCCAGCGACGCCGAGGTCGCCGTCGGCGTCGCCAAGCGCATCGCGGAACTCGGCGCCCGCCATCCGGGGGTCCGCTTCGACCTGATCGACACCTCGGTCACCAACACGGTCGGCAACTACCACTCGGCGATGCTGAGCCTCGTCGAGGGCGCCGCCCTTGCGGTCGTCGTGGTGTTCCTGTTCCTGCGCGACTGGCGCGCGACCCTGATCGCCTCGATCGCCCTGCCGCTCTCGGTGCTGCCGACCTTCTGGGTGATGAGCACCCTCGGCTTTTCTCTGAACGCCGTCAGCCTGCTGGCGATCACGCTGGTGACGGGCATCCTGGTCGACGACGCCATCGTGGAGATCGAGAACATCGTCCGGCACATGCGCATGGGCAAGTCGCCCTATCGCGCCGCCCTGGAGGCCGCCGACGAGATCGGGCTCGCCGTCATCGCCATCACGGCGACGATCATGGCGATCTTCGCTCCCGTCTCCTTCATGAGCGGCATCGCGGGCCAGTACTTCAAGCAGTTCGGCCTCACCATCGCGGCGGCGGTGTTCATGTCGCTCCTCGTCGCCCGCCTGATCACGCCGCTGCTGGCCGCCTATTTCCTGCGGGACCACGGCCCCGACCACAGCCGGGAGGGTCCGGTGATGCGGGGCTACACCCGCGTCGTCGCCTGGTCGGTGCGCCACAAGTTCATCACCCTGGTGCTGGGGCTGGCCTGCTTCGCCGGCTCGATCCTGTCCACCGGCCTGCTGCCGGCGGGCTTCCTGCCGGCGGAGGACGCCGCCCGCACCATCTTCGTGGTCGAGCTGCCGCCGGGCGCACGGCTCGCCGACACCACGCAGGTGACCGACGGCCTCGTGGAGCGCATCCGCGCCCTGCCGGAGGTGCGCAGCGTGTTCGTCGATGGCGGCCGCCAGCTGCCCGCCAAGAAGGAGGTCCGCCTCGCGACCTTCACCATTAACCTCACCCCGAAGAACACCCGGCAACGGACTCAGAAGCAGGTCGACATCGCGATCCGGTCGATCCTGCACGACGTGCCCGACATCCGATTCTGGGCCCTGCGCGAGGGCGGCCAGCGCGACGTCACCCTGATCGTCTCCGGCCCGGACAAGGCGGTGGTGGCCGAGACGGCGGCCCGGCTCCAGCGCGAGGCGGCGGGGGTGCCGCATCTCGTCAACGTGCTCTCCACGGCGCCCCTGGACCGCACCGAGATCCGCATCCGGCCGAAGGCCGGGGTCGCAGCCGATCTCGGGGTCTCCACCGACCTCATCGCCGAGACGGTCCGGGTCGGCACGATCGGCGACATCGGGGCGAATCTGGCCAAGTTCAACACCATCGACCGGCAGGTGCCGATCCGGGTGCAGCTGCCCGAGCGCCTGCGCGGCGACCTCTCGCAGATCGAGACCCTCAAGGTTCCGGTGAAGGGCGGCGCCGCCGTGCCGCTCTCCACCGTGGCCGATCTGAGCCTCGGGCGCGGCCCGACCGCCATCGACCGCTACGACCGCGCCATCCGCGTCGCCCTGGAGGCCGACATGGAGGGCTCGGACGCGCTCGGCGCACTTATCAGCGCGGTGCTCGCCCTGCCCACCGCCAAGGACCTCCCGCCCGGCGTCACCATCCGGCAGACGGGCGATGCCGAGGTGATGGGCGAGGTGTTCGAGGGCTTCGCCCTCGCCATGGGCGCCGGCCTGATGATGGTCTTCGGCGTGCTGGTGCTGCTGTTCGGCAACTTCCTGCAGCCCCTCACCATCCTGTTCTCGCTGCCGCTCTCCATCGGCGGCGCGATCCTCGGCCTGCTCATCTTCAGCAAGCCCATCTCGATGCCGGTGGTGATCGGCATCCTGATGCTGATGGGCGTGGTGACGAAGAACGCCATCATGCTGGTGGACTTCGCCGTCGAGGAGATGGCCCGCGGCGTCGACCGGGTCACCGCCATCGTCGATGCGGGCCGCAAGCGGGCGCGCCCCATCGTGATGACCACCATCGCCATGGCGGCTGGCATGGTGCCCTCGGCCATGGCGCTCGGCATCGGCGGCGAGTTCCGGGCCCCCATGGCCATCGCGGTGATCGGCGGCCTCATCGTCTCCACCGGCCTGTCGCTCGTCTTCGTGCCGGCGATCTTCATCCTGGTCGACGACCTCTCGCGCCTGTTCGTGCGCGTCTTCGGCCGCTTCGTCGGCGCAGTCGACGAGCCGACGGAGGGCGCGTTCGCGTTGCCGCCGACCCCGACCCACACGGCCAACGACCCGAAGCCGCTCCTGCCGCCGCGCATCGCTGCCGAGTAGGCCGTCGGCAGACGCGCAAAACGAGAAGGCCCGGACCTNNCCTTCTCGTCGGCACCCCGATGTTCGAGGGCGCGATCAGCCCTCGCTGCGGGCGGCCAGGCGGCTCGCGGCGAAGCAGAGGCCGCCGGCGACGATGAAGAGCACCACGAAGGTCTTCACGGTGGCGTAGAACAGCGCCGGCTCGATGCCCGCATCCGTGTAGAGCACGGCGCCGATGGCGGTGATCGGCAGGAGCAGCAGGATCAGGAGGGGGGTCAGCGGGCTGTTCATCGGCGGGTCTCTCAACCTCTGTCGGACCCGGCTCACCGGTCCCTGTGGCGTTTGCTGCGCTCCTCATAGCATCGCCCCGCGCCCGGCGCCAAGACGGATCGGCCACGCTTGCCTGCGGTCGATGATCCCGGATCAGGCCGGGATCCGCACCGTGGCGCGCAGGCCCCCGAGCGGGCTGTCGTGCAGGCTGACGTCGCCGCCATGCGCCCGGGCGATATCGCGGGCGATGGAGAGCCCGAGGCCGGAACCGCCGGCATCCTGGCGCGCGTCGTCGAGGCGCACGAAGGGCTTGAACACTTCCTCGCGCTGCTCGGGCGCGATGCCGGGCCCGTCGTCGTCGATGGAGACCAGGAAGGCACGGGCCTCGCGCCGGCCGGTGATGGCGACGGTCTCACCGTAGCGGGCGGCATTGGCCGCGAGGTTGAAGAGGCAGCGCCGCATGGCGTCCGGCCGCAGGGTCAGCTGCGGGTGGTCCTCCATCTCCACGGCCTCCACGTGGGCGCCGAGGCGCTCGACATCGGTGCGCAGATCCTCGAGGAGCGCACGCATGTCGGTGGGCACCGCCACCTCGCCCGAATCGCCGCGCGCGAAGGCGAGGTAGGCCTCCAGCATCCGGCTCATCTCGTCGACGTCGCGCTGCAGGTCCTCGACCTCGGGGGTCTGCTCGACCAGCGCGAGCGAGAGCTTGAAGCGCGTGATGATGGTGCGCAGGTCGTGGCTGACCCCGTTGAGCATCGTCGTGCGCTGCTCCATCGCCCGCTCGATGCGCCGCTTCATCTCGATGAAGGCGTGGCCGGCCTGCCGGACCTCGCGGGCGCCGCGCGGCCGGAACTCGATCTCGCGGCCCTTGCCGAAGCTCTCGGCGACGGCGGCCAGCCGCAGGATCGGCTTGATCTGGTTGCGCAGGAACAGGATGGCGACGCCGAGGAGCACCAGGGACGAGCCGCTCATCCAGAGCAGGAAGATGTGCGAGTTCGAGGCGTAGGCCATGCTGCGGCGGGCGGTGACGCGCATCACCCCGTCGGGAATCGAGACCCGGATCTCGATCAGGCTGGAGCGGCCCACGGTGTCGATCCAGTAGGGCCGGCGGATCTGGCGCCGGATCTCGTCGGAGAGCGCCTCGTCCAGGATCGAGAAGAACGGGCGCGGTCCCGCCGGCGGCAGCTTGGCCCCCTTCAGGATGTCGACGTCGAGGTTGAGCCGGTCGTTGGCGATCCGGGTCAGGGTCTCGGAATCCTTGTCCTGGGGATAGCTCTCGTAGATGTCGATCAGGGCGGCGACGTCGGCGGTGACGGCCGAGGAGAGCCGGCGCGTCACGAGCTGCCAGTGGCGCTCCATGAAGGTGTAGGCGATCACCGACTGGAGCAGCACCACCGGCGCGATGATGATGATCAGCGAGCGCGCATAGAGCCCCTTGGGCAGGACGTCGCCGATGGCGCGGCTGACCAGGCGCCACATCCGTCCGGGCCGGGGCAGGGCGGCGAGGCGGGCCGCCGTGCGCTGAAGAAGGCCGGTGGCGGCCATGGGGTCAGTCGACCGCGAGGCGGTAACCGACGCCCCGCACCGTCTGCAGGAACAGGGGATTGGCCGGATCGACCTCGGTCTTGCGGCGCAGGCGGTTGATCTGCACGTCGATGCTGCGCTCGGCCGCGAGGCCGCCGCTTCCCGCAAGGGCCTCGCGCTCGACGTTGGCGCCGCCGGCCTGGGCCAGGATGGTGAGGATCTCGCGCTCGCGCTCAGTGATTCGGATGACCTCGTCCTCGCGGCGCAGCTCGCCGCGGTCGATGCGGTAGGCGAAGGGTCCGAAAGTCACCGTGTCGTGGGTGAGGGCGCGCCCGCTGCCCGCCTCGCTGCGGCGCTTGATGATGTTCGACAGGCGCAGGATCAGCTCCCGCGGCTCGAAGGGCTTGGGCAGGTAATCGTCGGCGCCGATCTCCAGGCCCATCACCCGGTCGTTGGGATTCGAGCGCGCGGTCAGCATCAGGATCGGAACGCGCGAGGTCTGCCGCACCTCCCGGGCGTAGTCGAACCCGCTTTCGCCCGGCATCATCACGTCGAGCACCAGGGCGTCGAAGACGAAGCACTGCGCCTTGGTGCGGGCCTCCGGCACATTGCCGGCGGCGGTCACGCGAAACCCCTGCTCGAAGAGGAAGCGCGACAGGAGCTCCCGCACCCGGCGGTCGTCGTCGACCACGAGGATGTGCGGCGCGTGGTCGGGCAGATCGATCTTCGCGCGCGTTCCGACCATGGCCATCAGGCGGCACTCCGGGCGCGCCGGGACATCAGGCGCTGCACGGCCGCGCGGGCATCCGGCTCGATCATGCCGAACAGGAAACTCTCGGCGGAGAGGGAAGTCTCGCCGCCGCGCTCGGACGCCGCGAGGGCGCGCGCCACCCGCTGGCTCTGGACCCGCATGAGGTCGCCGGCCAGATCCGCTCCGGAGGCGGTGCAGAAGAGCAGCCGCTGGCGCCGGTCGCTGGTGCCGGTCTTCTGCGCGATGTAGCCCTGCTCGATCAAATCCTTCAGCACCCGGTTGAGGCTCTGCTTGGTGATGCGCAGGATATCCAGGAGTTCGGCGATCGTAAGACCCGGATAGCGGTCGACGAAGTGCAGCACCCGGTGATGCGCCCGGCCGAAGCCGTACTGGGCCAGGATGCGGTCGGGGTCGCCGACGAAATCCCGGTAGGCGAAGAACAGCAGTTCGATGAGGTCGTCGCCGGAGCCGGAGGAAGGCGGCGCATCGGCCTCGGCATCGCGCATCGCGTGGGCAGTCACGTCCGGGGCGACCTCGATTTACGTCAGCGTTGTTGACATGTCCCAGCCCCGTCGCGACCCGTCAAGTCTCGCGGCCGGGCGGTCGCCGCCGGCTCCGTGAGACAACTGACCACGGGACAAGCCGCTCGCCGCGGACCTGGGGCAGGAACCGGGCCGTGGCCCCCGCGTTCACCAGAACATTTCGTGAACTGGAGATACCCACCATGGCCAGCACCCAGGCTTCCAAGTCCGAGGCTTCTAAGTCAAAGGCCTCCGAGGCGAAGGCTTCCGAGGCGAAGGCGGACGAGAACCCGAAGACCGATCCGAAGGACGTATCGAACCAGATCAAGGATCCGAGCCAGTGGACCACCGGCGGTGAGCCGATGACCGGCGCGCAGGCTTCCTACCTGAAGACCCTGTCCGAGGAGGCCAAGGACCCGGAGGCCTTCGACCCCGATCTCGACAAGGCCGAAGCCTCCCAGCGCATCGACGCCCTCCGCAAGGAATCCGGCAAGGCCTGACCGGATCGCTCGGGCCGCCGGCACCGTCCGGCGGCCCGAAGCGTTTGATCGGGACGCGCCGAACCTTCGACGATCTGCTTAAGTCCTCCGCAACGAAGGTCTCGTATCCTCACTCCGAAGCGCATTCGGCGAAAGACGTCACGGGGCCATGACCGAACTGGACATCGAACATTCCAGGCGTCGGCGGACCTCGGCGACGCGATATGGTCTCCAGGACCTGACCCGGCGCTTCCTGAACGACACGTCCGGCTCGACCGTGATCGAGTACGGCCTGATCATGGCCATGATCTTCCTGGCGATCGTGGCGGCGACGCGGTACTTCGCGGATCAGACGGGCGCGATGTACAAGTACATCAGCGCGGGCCTCGCCAAGGCATCCTGACCGCGTGCGACCGGTCACCCTGTGCTCCGCACGGCTCCGGCTGGCATCGGTCACTCGCCGCGCGGACGGGCCACCTCCTGCGGGAAGGGGCGCACGAGGCGATCCAGGAAGTCGAATTGTCGGCCCTGGATGACGCTCCAGCGAAGGTGGACCTGATCGCGATAGAGCGGTCGCAACGCGGCGGTCGCCGCCGGGCAGACGTCCCCCTCACACATCTCCGGGGCCGGATCGAGAACCTCCGCGCCGATCTCCCGCGCCACGGCCCTGAGCCGGTCGTGGATCGGCTGGCTAAGCCGCCGGAAGCGTTCCAGATCGATGGATTGCACGTCCGTCGTGTCCTGGCCCAGGTACAGGCGCTTGGCCAGTTCCAGGGGAACGTCGACGTTGTTGAACGGATAGGTCAGGAGGATGACGATCTCCGCCCCGGTTCGCCGCACCCGCTCCAGCCGCTCCTTCAGGCGTTGCATCGACGCATCGAGCTGGGCGGGCAGGGTCTCCGCCGTCCAATCCGCGCAGCGGTCGCCATCGAAGAAGCACACGGTCTCTCCCGGGCGGAAATAGCCCGACCACAGGGAGGTGACGACGACGCGCCGATATGTCCCCGTCTCCGCCAGCGTCAGGGCATGATCGAGGAAGGTCGCGCACACATCCCCCGGCCCGCGGCGCTTGACGCCGGGCATGATCGGACAGCCGCCGTGCGTCACGAAGGTCAGGTTCGGGCGGGCGAACCCCGCGCGCCTGGCCCATCGGCCATAGATCGCTTCGGCGATCGAGTCCCCGAGGAAGAGGATGTCGCCCCGCGTCCCTCCCGGCTGCTGGCAACCCCGTAGCACCCGATCCTGCTCCAGCCGCTCGCAATGTGCGGGGAATGCCCAGTCCGAGCTGGCCGCGGCGAGGTCCGCGAAGGCTGCGACGCGGTCCGGCCGACGCTCCTGGAGACCCTCGTGGCGCACGGCGTATCCGGACAAACCGGCAACCGCCCCGATCATCACGATCAGACCGAGGCGTCCGGCGCTCTGCCAGGACATGTCGGCGAAACGCGTCGTTTGCACGAACCGGCCCATCAGGACCATGAGGGCGAGGAGACCGATTCCGGCGACGGGTGGGACCGGCAGCGAGAAGTAATGGATCGCGACCGCGATGGGCCAGTGCCACAGGTAGATCGCGTAGGACCAGTCTCCGAGGAGCTGGGCGGCCGGAAACGCGACCAGCCGCGACGATGACCGGTTCGCCAGCAGGAACAGGCAGGTCGCCGCCACGGGCAGCGTGGCCCGATAGGAGGGCCACGGCATGAAGGCATCGAAGCCGACGATGCAGAAGAGCAGGACGGCGAGGCTCGCGACTTGGAGCGCCTGCGATACCCGCGCGCGCGACCAGACCACCGGGTGCAGCGCGACGAGGCCGCCGGCGAGCATTTCCCAGGCACGGGTCGGCAAGAGGTAGAACGCCGCCGATTGGTAGGCCAAGGGCGTCACGATGCACAGGGCCAGCGACACTCCGCAGCCGAGCCAGATCAGCAGGCGCAACAGGCGCAGGCTCGGCGCGATTTTCCATGCGGCCGCGAGAACCACCGGGTAGAGGATGTAGAACTGCCACTCGACCGAAAGCGACCACGTGTGCAGCAACCATTTCAGATCGCTCTGCCGATCGAAGTACCCGGCTTCCTGGTAATATTGAATGTTGGAGTAGAAGCCGAGCGAGCTAATGATATGTCGGCACAGTTGCTTGAGCGCGAGCGGATCGAGGAGGACGATCCCGAAAAGCAGCAAGGCCAGGCACAGCCCGAACAGGGCCGGCACGATACGATCGAAGCGGGCGGCGTAAAATTGCAGGAAGCTGAACCGATGATCCTGCAGGCGTCCGGCGATGATCCGCGTCATCAGAAACCCGGAAATGACGAAGAACATGTCGACGCCGACATACCCCCCCGCGAATCCGAAGATTTTATAATGAAATAATACGACAGCAACGACGGCAATCGCGCGGATAAAGTTGATGTCTTTACGAAAGCTGGCTGCTTTCATGCCAGAGGTGACTGTGTGACTACCATCAAACGCCTGCTTATCGATCAAAGGTCCATCGCCCTGAGCCAATAATACCGATCACTCCTTTTCCGGAGTCACCAGACGTCACGTCAATCACATTGGATATTTCTACCCGATCACTAATAAGTGTTTATATCAAATGATTATGACTATTGTTACTAATATTCCATAATCCTGCCGAGCTTTTGTGCTCTCATAGACGAGCGAACAGATTCTGCTTGGCAAGAGAATATGAATCTCTCTTGGTCTTTGCTTACTTATTTCTGAAGGATGCAAGAATAAGTGGATGATCTTGACCGTTGCAACGCACGTCGGCGATCGGCGGTCTCGCGGGGACATCGATCCGCATGTCCTGGCATCCGATCGCTTCGCTCGATCGCACACGAGCGGAAGCCCGGTTCCCCCTGGAGCGAGGTCGACCTCGAGGGGCTGCGAGCGCGTTCCGAGATCCGGAAGCCCCCCCGAAGGCGTTAGGGCGCGTGGTTCGACGGCGTCGGGGCGGCCCCATCGCCACGCTCGGCGGTGCCGGCCCGCGCGGCCTGGAGGAGGTCCTCGGCAAGCCGCGCGTCGTCCACCGCCCGCGCCAGGACGACGGCGCCGACGAGCGTCGAGAGCTTGGCCAGGGCCCGCTGCCGGCGGCGCTCCTTCGCGCCCTGGGGGGAGAGTTCGGTCAGGATGGTCAGAAGGTTGCGGACACCCTGGGTGAAGCGCCCGCGCAGGAGGCTGCCCGCCGGCTCGCGCGCGACGTCGTTCGCCAGTGCGGCGAGGGGACAGCCCATGCTGGGCGCCTGGACGTGTCCGACGGACAGGTAGTTGCCGATCAGAGCGTCCACCGTTCCGCGCCGCTCCTCGCCGAGGGCGGCGTCGAACGCCTCGATCGCGAGGGCATCCTTGCTGGCGAACTGACCGTAGAATCCGCCATGGGTCAGCCCGGCCGAGGCCATGATGTCAGCCACGCCGACCCCGTTCAGGCCGCGCTCCCGGAACAGGGCTGCGGCGACCTCGACGACCCGCTGGCGGTTGAGCCGGGCCTGCTCCTGCGAAACTCTCGGCATCGTGGCCCTCCTGCCGCCTCGGCACTCTCATATAGATGCGGACCGTCATCAAAACAGATCCGCACCGGCAGCGCCGTCAGGTTGCGGTCGCGTGCGGCGTCGCCGCGCCCGCGCCCTCCGGGTCTCGGGAGGCGCGCCCGACGCGGAACCAGAGGGCGTAGAGGGCGGGCAGGAACAGCAGGGTCAAAAGCGTGCCGACGCCGACGCCGCCGATCAGCACGTAGGCCAGGGCCCCCCAGAACACCGAGTGGGTCAGCGGGATGAAGGCCAGCATGGCGGCGGCCGCGGTCAGGATCACGGGGCGCGCCCGACGCACGGTGGATTCCACGATGGCGTCGTAATCCCCGAGGCCCGCCGCCTGGTCGTGGTGGATCTGGTCCACCAGGATCAGGGTGTTGCGCATCAGGATGCCCGACAGGGCGATCAGACCGAGGATCGCGTTGAAGCCGAAGGGCTGGTGGAAGAGCAGCAGGGTCGGTGCCGCACCCACGAGGCCCAGCGGCGCGGTGGCGAAGACCATGAACATGGTGGCGAACGAGCGCACCTGGATCATGATCACCGTCAGCGTCACGATCAGCATGATCGGGAACACCGCCACCAGGGACATCATCGCCTTTTCGCTCTCCTCCACGGCGCCCGCCGTGTCGATGCGGTAGCCCGGCGGGAGCTTGGCCTTGATCGGCGCCAGCAGGGGGAAGACCTGGGCGTGGATGTCCGGCGGCTGGCGACCGTCGAGCACGTCGCCCTGGACGCGGATGTAGGTCTCGCGGTTGTAGCGCTTGAGCACCGCGTCCTCGGCGCGGCTCTCCAGGCGCGCCACCTGCGACACCGGCACCTGGCGCCCGTCCTTCGTCGTCAGCGTCAGGTCGCCGATCTCGCCGAGCGAGCGCCGCTCGGGGCCGGGGCTGCGCAGGACGACGTCGACCGGGCGCAGGTTCTCGCGCACCTGGGTGGCGGGCGTGCCGTTGAGGTAGGCCTGTAGCTGCTGGCCGGCCTCCTTCGGGGTCAGGCCGATCAGGCGCAGGCGCTCCTGGTCGAAGGCGAGGTGCAGGCTCGGGGTCTTGTCGCCCCAATCGAGGTGGACGAGGCGCATGTTGGGATTGGCCGCCATGACCTCCCGGACTTCGGCGGCGATGCCGCGGATGACGTCGAGATCGGGCCCCACCACCCGGAAGGCGACCGGGAAACGGATCGGCGGGCCGAACACGATCTGGAGCACGCGCACGCGGGCTTCCGGGAAGCGGCCGTCCTCGACGAGCTTGCGCACCTTGCCCCGTAAGGCGTCGCGGGCCGGGGCATCGGCGGTTTGCACCACGATCTGCGCGAAGGCCGGATCGGGCAATTCCGGGTCGAAGGAGAGCACGAAGCGGGGCATGCCCTGGCCGATGTAGCTCGTGATCTCTTGCGCCTCGGGCAGATCGCGGACGGCCGCCTCGATCCGCTTGACGCTGGCCTCCGTCGTGGCGAAGGCCGAGCCCGCCGGAAGGGTCACCTCGACGATGAGCTCCGGGCGCTCGGAATTGGGGAAGAACTGCTGCTCGACACGCCCCATCGCCACCACGGCCAGCGCGAACAGCCCCACGGTGATGCCGGCGGCCAGCCACTTGTGGTCGACGGACATCCGCACGACGCGGCGCAGGCGCTCGTAGGTCTTCGTGGCGTAGATCGCCTCGTGCCCGCCCTCGACGCGTCTGATGTTCGGCAGGAGCTTGACGCCGAGATAGGGCGTGAAGGTCACCGCGACGATCCAGGAGATGATCAGCGAGAAGGCCACCACCCAGAAGATGTTGCCGGCGTACTCGCCCGCCGTGGAGGCGGCGAAACCCACCGGCAGGAAGCCCGCGATGGTCACCAGGGTGCCGGTGAGCATCGGCGCGGCGGTGGCGCTCCAGGCATAGGTCGCCGCCTCGATGCGGTCGGCGCCTTCCTCCATGCGCACCACCATCATCTCGATGGCGATGATGGCGTCGTCGACGAGGAGGCCGAGCGAGATGATCAGGGCGCCGAGCGTGATGCGGTCGAAGTCGCGACCCGTGACCATCATCACCACGAACACCGCCGAGAGGGTGAGCGGCACGGCCAGCGCCACCACGATGCCGACCCGGAATCCGAGCGCCACGAGGGACACGAAGATCACCACGCCGAGGGCGGTGAAGAACTTGACCATGAACTCGTGGATGGCGTCGTCGATGACCTTGGCCTGGTCGGTGATCTTGGTGAACGAGATGCCCACCGGCGTCTCGTGGTGGATCGCCACCTCCTCGGCGTTCAGCGCCTCGCCGAGCTTGAGGCCGTTGAAACCGGGCTTCATCACCAGGCCGAGCATCAGAGCCGGCTCGCCGTCGTTGCGGATCTCGAAGACCTTCGGGTCCTCGTAGCCGCGCTTGACCTCGGCGATGTCGCCGAGCTTGAGGCTGCGGTCGCCGGCGGCCACGGGCAGGTCGCGGATGGCGTCGAGCCCGTCGATGGCCCCGTCGAGGCGCAGGTACACGCGCGGACCCGCGGCCTCGACGAAGCCGGCCGGGGTCACGTCGTTCTGGTTGGCCAAGGCGGCGAGGAGCTGCTGGCCGGTGATGCCGAGGGTGGCGAGGCGCTGGTAGGAGATCTCGACGAAGATCTTCTGGGCCTGCTCGCCGAGGATGTTGATCTTCTCGACACCCGGCACCCGCAGCAGGCGCTGGCGCAGGTCCTCGGCGCGCAGCACCAGCTGGCGATGCGGCAAATCCTTGGCCTGTACGGCGTAGAGGGCGAAGTAGATGTCCGAGAATTCGTCGTTGAAGAGCGGCCCCAGCACTCCGCGCGGCAGGCTGGAGGCCTGGTCGGAGAGCTTCTTGCGGGTCTGGTAGAACTCCGACTGGAGCTTGGCCGGGGGCATCGAATCCTTGAAGATGACCTTGGTCACCATCAGGCCGGGGCGCACCGTCGTCTCGGCGCGGTCGTAGTAGACGAGTTCCTGAAGGCGCTTCTCCAGGGGATCGGCGACCTGTCGCTGCATCTCCTCGGCGGTGGCGCCGGGCCAGGCGGCCGAGACCGTCATGACCTTGACGGTGAAGGCCGGATCCTCGGCCCGCCCGAGCTTCTCGAAGGCGAAGAAACCCGCGCCCGTCAGGGCGATCAGGAGGAACAGCGTGACCGCCCGCTCGCGGACGGCGAGCGCCGAGAGGTTGAAGCCGCTCATCGCACCACCCCCGTCATGCTGGCGGGCGCCTGGCGCACCTTCTGATCGGCCTTGAGGAGATGGGCGCCGAGCGCCACGATCCGGTCGCCCGGGCTCAGTCCGGCGACGATCTCGGCGCGCTCCTCGCCCATGCGGGCGACCTGCACGGCCTGCGGGCGCACGGTCTCGCTGGCGGCGTCGTAGCGCCAGACGGTGGTGCCGCGCCCCTGGTCGAAGAGGGCGCCGAGGGGGACCTCCACGCTGACGGTGCGGGTCGCCGCGCGCTCCTTGAGCTGGAGGGTGACGGTGGCGCCGAGCGGCGCGGCCTCGCCGCCGCCCGAGAGGATGTAGCGCGCGCGGTAGGTGCGCGTGGCCGGATCGGCGGTGGCGGACAATTCGCGCAGGCGCGCCGGATAGGTCGACGCCCCCTCGGCGTAGAGGGTCGCCGACGCCTCGCCCTCGGCGGCGCGGCGACTGCCCTCGGGCAGGAACACCTCCGCCTCGCGCGCGCCGTCCCGAGCGAGCTTGACGACGGTCTGGCCGGCCGCGACCACTTGGCCGGGCTCGGAGGGCACCTCCATGACGACGCCGTCGGCATCGGCCTGGAGTTCGGCATAGCCCGCCTGATTCCGGATCTGGCTGGCCTGGGCCTCGGCATTGGCGAACTGGGCGATCGCGGCATCGGCCGCGCTCTTGTTCTGGTCGTAGGTCTGCCGGGAGGTCCAGCCGTCGGCCACGAGCTTGCGGCTGCGCTCCTCGTCGGCCTTGGCCTTGATCATCTGGGCGCGGGCCGCCTCGACCGAGGCGCGGGCGGCGTTGAGGGCGAGGGAGAAGTCGGTGCGGTCGAGGCGCATCAGGGGCTGGCCGAGTCGCACGCGGTCGCCCGGATCGACGAGGCGCTCGAAGATCTTGCCGCCGACACGGAAGCCGAGATTGCTCTCGGTCCGGGCTCGGATCACGCCGGTGTAGCGCGACACCGCGCCGGGCCCCGCCACGACCTCGGCGACCTGGACCAGGGGCGCCTGCGGCGTCACCGCCGTCTCCGCCGGCGAGCAGGCCGCCAGGGCGAGCGCGGCGAACCCGGGCGCGAACCACTTCTGCATGACGCATTCTCCGCAGCCGAACCGCCGCCGTATTAAAATTACGATCGTAATCTATTTGATCGCCGGCAGGGGTCAAGGGCCATCGGACGCCGTGCGTGCGGACGGGCACGCGGGCAAGGGACGGACGCGCGGGCAAGGATCTGGCAAGCAGGCAAGGGATGCGTCGGAGCGCTTCTGTCCGCTGCGCCGTCGCGCGGCCCGCGTTCCTACGGCTGCCCGGCGGCTCCTGCGGGAGGCGGCCGGACCACCAGCGAGGCCAGCACCATCGCCGTGAAGAAGAGGAAGTACTGGTTGACCGAGAGTTCCTCGAACATCATCGAGGGCACCAGGAACAGGGCGCTGTAGGCGACAAGGGGGCCGACGGCGGCGGGAGCGCGGGCGATGCGCACCAGGGCGGCGAGCAGGAGCAGGGCGGCCGCGACACCGCTCTGGAGCGCCAGGGAGATGAAGCCGTTATGCGGCGTCACCAGACCGGTGAGGGCGCGGAGTTCTTCGCGCCGGGTCGTCTCCCCGACGCCGAACGGATACTCGGCCACGAGCTGCAGGGCCGTGAAGCCGGAGATGAAGCGCTCGTCGGCATTGCCCGAGACGTTCCCATCGCCGGCAAAGCGCGCCTCGATCGACTGCGCCAGCTTCTGCGGCAGGGGAATTTCGCCCGTCATCGAGAAGGCGATCAGTAGGATGCCGACCACGCCGAGCACGGGCAGCACCACCTGCAGGCGGACGTTGCGGCGCATCAGCACGAGCAGGATCAGCACCGGCATGAACAGGCCGGAACGATTGTTGGTCAGGGGGAAACTCGCGAGCAGGGCCACGAAATAGGCGAGGTAGATCAGGTTCAGGCGATAGCGCAGGCTGAGCAGGAGGGCCGCGACTCCCCCGAGGGCGAAGACGTGGCCGGTCTCGTTGCCGGAGGCCCAGAGGCCGCCCTGCTTGTCCTCGACGAAGAGCTTGAGTTCCTCGTCCAGGCCATCGGTCGGGACGCCGAGGCCGAAGCGGTCCAGCGGCAGTCCGGAGGACGAGAGCAGCAGGACCACCAGAGAGCCGCCGAGGCCCGCGAGAAGTCCCCAGCAGAAGGCGTTCTCCAGACGCCGGTCGCGGAACATCACGAGCAGAATCATCGCCAGGACGAGGTAGAGCAGCAGGACGAGGGTCAGGTAGACGTCGCCCGCCTGGATCTCGGCCTTCAGCACCAGCGAGAGCGCGATCAGGATGCCGACGGCGCCCATCGGGACGGCCTGGCGCAGGCCCTCGTCGATCACCGCGCGGCGCAGGCCGAACCAGGGGATGAGAAGGAAGGGCAGGAGGTCGGACAGGCGCTGGAACGGCAGCCCGAAGCTCGAGGTCAGCACGTTGAGCTGCAGAGCGACGCCGAACAGGAACACGGCCGCGCGGTCGGCCGCGACCGGTACGGCCCGCGCTCCCGCCCTGCCCGCCGTCGCCGGCCCCGCAGATCCCGTCATCGTCCCGGACCCTCTCGACTGGCCGCCATCCGGCCGGGCGCCTGGGCTCCCGCGCGCGCAGTCTCGCGCGCAAAGGTTTGCGAAGCGTGCAGGCGCCCGGACACGGGGGGGGCTCAGCCGCCTCGGCGGACGAAGAACCCGAGGGCCGAACGGACGGTCGGACGCAGGAAGACCAGGGCGAGGGCGCCGTAGGCGAGCATGCCGAGGGTCACGCAGGCGAAGAGACCGAGGCGGTCGCCCAGGGCGTCGTGGATCGGCGCCTGCACCCACAGCACCAGGGCCGCCATGGCGCCGGCGCAGGCGGTGGCTGGCATCAGCACCCCGACGAGGCGCCCGTTGCTCACCGGCACGAAGCGCCCGGCCCGCAGGACGATCAGGGGCGAGAACAGGTAGGCGCGGATCACGTGGCCGATCACGAGGGCCGGGAGCCCGAAGGGTCCGGTGAGGATCGCCGCCACGGCGCCGAGGCCGAACTGGGCCCCGGCGAGCTTCAGGGCCGTGCCGCTGCGCCCCACTGCCGTGAAGATCATCCACAGCATGGAGGTGACGACGAATTCCGGCGCCAGCAGGGACAGGATGCGCAGCACCGGCGCCGCGTCGTGCCACTGATCGCCGAACAGGAACGGGATCAGGGTCGGGGCCAACGCGGCCATGCCGAAGAAGGCCGGCAGCGCCAGGAAGGCGGAAGTTCGGGTGAAGTCGTGGAAGGCGGCGGCGAGGTCGGCCGGGCGGTCCTGCAGGCGGGCATAGGTGGTGAGCCCCACGGCCGAGAACGGGATGACCGCGACCTGGCTCACGAGGTCGATGCAGCGCCAGGCGAGACGCAGATGCCCGACATCGGCGGTCGACAGAAAGTAGGCGGCAATCACCTCCTGGCTGCGAATCGAGAAGACCAGCAGCAGGTTCGTGGAGAAGACCCGGGAGCCGAAGGCGATCTGGCGGCGGGCCGCCGGGATGTCCAGGCGCCGGGCCGGGACCCAGGGCATCGCCGCCCAGGTCAGGAGCGTGGTCGCGCCGGTGGCGACGAGGCGCTGGACCACGAGGCTCCAGACTCCGTAATCCGCGAGTGCGAGCGCCAGGGCGGCGGCGCCCCCGAGGAGGTTGGCGCCGAGCGCCCGGAGGGCGAGCTTGCGGAAGCCGAAGCTGCGCTGGAGGCGCGCCTCGTGGATCGCGCCGAAGGCCGAGATCACGAAGCAGGCGGAGAGGGCGCAGAGGGCCGGGCGCAACTCGGGCAGGTCCAGCAGCCAGGCGATGGGCCAGGACAGCCCGACGAGGGCCGCCGCGTAGACGACGCTGGAGCCCAGCGTGACCCAGAAGGCCGTGGCGGCGAAATCCTCGTCGAGGTCCGCCCGCTGGACCACCGCGTCGGGCAGGCCGCCGCGGGCGACGATCTGCAGGATGTCGATGAAGACCGCCGCGACGGCGACGAGACCGAACTCGGCGGGCTCGATCAGCCGGGCCAGGACCAGGAACACCCCGAAGCTGAGGATGACGTTGCCCACGGAGGCCAGCGCCACCCAGCGGGCCGCCGCGAAGGAGCGGCCCGAGACGTCCGGCTCGTCGGTGACGCCGAGGGAGGCCGGTGCGGTCGCGGCCTGCCCCGGAAGCACTGCGGTGGCGCTCACGCGCGGTCGGCCCGGCGCTCGTCCACGAGCTCGGCGTAGAGGTCCAGGTACTTCTCGGCGACGCGCTCCGAGGTCGATTCGCGAATGACGTGCTGGAAGCTGCGTTCGTCCGGCAGGCCGACGCGGCCGCGGGCGATCACGGCCCGGAGGCGGTCGGCGAGTTCGGCCTCGTTGCCGGGCGTGAAGAGCCACTCGGCGTTGTCCTCGCCGATCAGCTCGGGGATGCCGCCCGAGGCCGCACCGATCACCGGCACGCCCATGACGTAGGCCTCGTAGATCGTCCGCGGCGAGGGCTCGGCCCAGAACGAGGGCACGATGAGCACGTCGATCTCGCTGAGGAAGTCGGCGGGCTTGGCCCAGCCCACGAACTCGATGGGCAGGCCCTCGGCCCGCGCCTTGAACCGGTCGATCGAGTCGTCCATCGCCTGGCCGGCCACGAGGCAGCGCCAGTCGCCGGGTCCGACCGCGCGGAACGCGTCGACCAGGGTGCCGACGCCCTTCTCGACGTTGATGCGGCCGAGATAGCCGAAGGTCATCGGCCGGCCGGTGCGGTCGATCCGCCGCCGCGCCTCGGGGTCGCCGTCCGGAACCGTGCAGGAATAGTAGATCACCCGCCGGCGCTCCGGCGCGAGGTGCCGGAACAGGCCGTGGTTCACGTGGGTCTTCAGGATCTCGGTTCCGACGCTGACCACGGCACCCACCGCCCGGTTGGTGATCTGCTTGGTGGCGTTCACCACCTTGCAGCCGAGATGCCAGTGCGTGCAGGGCTTGCCGTGCCGGAACATCGCGGCGTTGCCGCAGATCAGGTCGTATTCGCAGACCGTGTGGACGATCGGGATGCCGCGCTTGGCCGCCTCGCGCCAGACCAGGGTCGAGACGTCGAGGAGCGAGTGCGTGTTGACGATGTCGGGCCGGAAATCGTCGAGGACACGGCCGAACTCGGCGGCGATGGCGAAGTTCCACTGCTGCTTCAGCTTCGCCCAGGTGCGGCCGACCCGCGTGGCCTTGGGCCAGTCCTCCAGCCAGAAGTCGTTGTTGTGGGCCATGCGGTAGACGGTGACGCCGTTGCGCACGGTCTTGGGCTCGGGCTCCCGGGCGATGCAGGCCGCCGCCACCGTGTGGCCGGCCGCGACCAGTTCCTCGGCGAGATGCTCCACCGAGCGTTCCGCGCCACCGACGATGTAGGGCGGGTAGAGCGCGCTGAGATGCAGGATGCGCAGGGGGCCGGTCGCGGCGATCCGGGCGGCGCTTCCCGCGCCGCACAGTTCGGGGGTGGGCGCGGAAGAGGGCTCCAGCGGAGCGCGGGCGAAGCCCGGAGTCGCCATCGTCGAGGGGGTCATGGTGGAAGCGGTCATGGACGGCACTCGTCGAGACGCGGGGGCTCGGGGATGGCCGCCGGCGGGAGAGGATCGGGACGCGCCGCGCCGCGGGCGCGAACGGCGGCGTAGAGGTCGAGATAGGCGGCGGCGACGGCAGCGGGATCGGTTCCGTCCCGGACGGCACCGGCGCGGGCCAGGCCCTCGGAAAGGCGCCCCGGCGCGTCGACGAGCCGTGCCATCGCGGAGGCGAGGGCCGGCGCGTCGCCGGGGGGCACGAGCCAGGGGCCAGGGCCGACCTGCTCGCCGATTCCGCCCACCGCCGTGCCGATCACCGGCACGGCCCGGCCATAGGCTTCGGCCACCGTCCGGCCGAACGCCTCCGGCCAGACCGGCGGGACGACGAGGCAGTCGATGGCATCCAGGAAGGCATCCTTGTCGGCATACCCGACGAACGTTACCGGCAACCCCTCCGCCAGGGCGCGGTAGCGGTCGAGCCCGTCCGCAGCCTGACCGGCGACGACGAGGCGCCAGCCCTCCGGCGGCAGACGGCGGCAGGCCTCCAGCAGGATGTCGGTGCCCTTGGAGGGCTCGATGCGTCCGAGGCAGCCGAACACCACCGGGGCACCCGGCCGGCGCGGCTGCCGGGCGGAGGGGCCGCCGGGGGCGATCGGGTTCCAGATCACCCGGCGGAGCCGCGTGGGAACGTCCGCGAAGAAGCCGGCCGCCAGGTGTCGGTCCAGGATGTCGGTGCCGACCGCCGCGACGGCCGCAACCGCGTGCTGGCAGTGGCGATGGGGCGCCGCGTAGAGGCGGCACTTCAGGTGCTGGCCGGCGCAGGCGCGTCCGTGCCGGGACATCGCGCCGTTGGTGCACAGGCTGGTGAAATCGTGGAGCGTGTGGACCACCGGAAGTCCGAGCCGCCGGAGCATCGGCCAGATCGCGGGGGGGATCTCCGAGATCGAATGGGTGTTCACCACGTCGGGGGCGAAGTCGCGGACCGCCGCCTGCAGACCGGCGAGGGTGTGCCGGTTCCACTGGGTCGCGAGCTTGTAGCGGAGGCGGTCGAGGCGCCCGTGCTGCGGCCAGTCGAGGCGGTGGAAGGGTGTGCCGTATCCGGTCCGGTAGACGGTGACCCCGTCCTGGAGGGCCGGCGCTTCCACACGGCGCGAGGTGCAGGCCACCGCCACGGCGTGGCCGAGGCCGACCTGGGTCCGGGCGAGCGTCTCCACCATCAGTTCGGCGCCGCCGACCTGCTCGGGCGCGTAGAGGGAGCTAAGGTGCAGGATGCGCATCGGCGGCCTCCCCGGCGGAGATCGGACGGGTGGCGTCCCGCACGGCGTCGAGGAGCACGCCCTCGTAGCGCCGCGCCGTCTCGGCCCAGTCGTAGCGGCGCACATTGGCGTGACCGCGGGCGATCAGCTCGGCGCGCAGGCCGGGCTCGTGGAGGAGGCGGCGCAGGGCCGCCGCGAGGGCATCGGCGTCGGCGGGGTCGAAGGTGAGCGCCCCGGCACCCGCGATCTCGGGCGTCGCCGAGCGGTCCGAGCACAGCACCGGGCAGCCCAGCGCCTGCGCCTCCAGCACCGGCAGGCAGAAGCCCTCGGCGTAGGACGGCACGCACAGGCACAGGGCGCCGCGGTAGAGGGCGGCGAGGCGGTCGTCGCCGATGCGCGTGAGCCGTGTCAGCCGCACCGGTGTTCCGGCCAGGGCGGCCGCGATGGTCTCCCGTTCGTCATCGCCGACATGCACGATGGCGAGGTCGGGATGGGTCGGGGCAAGCGCCGCGACGGCCTGCGCCAGGGTGACGAAGTTCTTGTTGTGGGTGGCGTTGCCCACCGCCAGGACGTAGGCGCCGAGGGCGGTCTCCGGCGCGGCGCCCGCCGCCGACGCGTCGAGCATCGCCGCCGAAGGGACGGTCCTGACCCGGCCGCGCAGGGACGGGTAGAACCGCTCGAGGCACCCACGGGTGGTGTCCGAGACCGCGATCACCCGGGCGCTGTTGCCGAGAACCAGCCGGAAGATCAGGTCGGTCGTCACGGCTTCGCGCCGTCCCGTGCTTTCAGGGATCGTGCGAAAGTAGAGGTCGTGCACGACGCTGACCCGGGCGCGGCCGCCGAAGGCCGCGCCGTAGGGATCGGCGTTCAACACCACGTCGATCGCTTGCGCCCGGCACAGGGCCGGGACGGTGAATGCCTGGCGCAGGACGTCGAGGACCATCAGGCGCGGGCGCGGCACGGTGACGACCCCGACGCGGTCGCGAATCGTCTCGGGCAGTTGCGCGCGCGTCCAGGGTGAGCGCAGGACGACCGAAACGTTGCCCCGGTCGAGCAGCCCCGCGATCACCCGGAAGGCGACCAGCGCCACGCCGGACGGGCGGCCGCCGTGCTGGCTCGGCATGTTGACGAGGACGCGGGTCATCGTGGTTCGGCGGCTCCGGAGGAGAGGGGTGCCCGTCTGCGTCACGCGCGGGTTGCGACCTGGCGGACCAGGGCGGCGAGATCGTCCCGCATCCGGGCGGCCCCATAGCGGGCAAGGGCTCTCTCGCGGGCGAGGCGCGTGCGTCCGGCAAAGGACTCCGGGCGCGCCAGGAGCTCGGCGAGGGCGGCGGCGATGCGGTCGGGCCGGCGCGGCGGCACAAGGGTGCCGAGGGCGCCGCCATCGAGGATCTCGCTGGAGGCGCCGGCATCGGTGGCGACCACCGGCACGCCCGCCAGCATCGCCTCCACGAGGGTCCGGCCGAACGGCTCGGGGTCGACGGAGGGATGGACCACCGCGTCGACGGCCTGCATCAGGCGGGGCACGTCGCTGCGCTGGCCGAGGAACAGGACCCGGTCAGCGACACCCCGGGCCGCCGCGAGGTCGCGCAGCCCCGCCGCGTAGGCATCCTCACCGAACAGGGCCGAGCCCACCACCACGCAGCGCAATTCCGGCACCTGCGCCAGGGCCTCGATCACGACGTCCTGCCCCTTCCAGGGTGCGAGACGGCTGAACACGCCGACGAGGGGCCCCGCGGGCAGGCCGAGCTCAGCCCGCAAGGCGGGCGCGGGGCGTGGATCGAGGGTCAGGTCGAGGCCGTTCGGCACCACCGTCACGCGGTCCCGACGCCCGCCGGCCTGCACGAAGGCCACGGCGGCGGCCTGCGAGGGGACGATCACCCGCGCCGCGCAGGCATTCGCGAGGCGCGCCTGAACGATTCGCTGCGCCCGGCCGAAATGGGCACCGTCGAGGATGTCGTGCAGGTGCCAGATCAGGGGACGGCCGACGAGGCGGGCGGGCAGAGCCGCGAGCAGGAAGGCCTTCTGCGAGTTGGCGTAGACGACGTCGCAGGTCCGTGCCGCCCGGGCGAGGTCGAGCCCGAGGCGGGCGAGGCGCCCGAGCACCGGAAGGGCGCGCAAGGGGGAGACGTCCCGGCGCAGTCCCGAGAGGTCGGCGCCCGGCGCGGCGAGCCGGACGCTCAGGCCGGCCTCCCGCAGGGCCTCGGCGAGGGGGCCGCGCTCGAACAGGAAGGCCGCAGAACCCGGCCAAGCCCGCACGACGTCCCGCAGGACGAGTTCGGCCCCCGACATCGTGCCGGTGTGGCTGACGAACAGCACCCGCGGGCGGGCGCCCCGGGTCTCGATCGGAACCGTGGCGCGCGCCGGGTCGAGGTCGGCGGCAGTGGAGAGCGTTCCGGCCATCAGGCGGCTTCCGCGCGTTTCGGCAGGGACCGGGGCATCGGATCGTAGGTCGGCTGGCCGCCGGGCTTCACCATCGTCATGGCGATGCCGAGGACGGCGCCACCGGCCCTGCGCAGGCTCGAGACGGTCTCGATGGTGTCGGAGAGCTGCGAACGGCCGTAGCGGGTGCAGCAGAGCACGCCGTCGACGTGGCGGGCGAGCATGCAGGCATCCATCAGCAGGCTGGTCGGCGGGCTGTCGAGGAGCACGAGATCGTAGCGCCGGCTCCAGCGCAGGAGGTGCGCCATGCGCTGGCTCATCAGGAGCTCGGTCGAGTCCGGCGTCGGCATGCCGGCCGGGATGACGTCGAAGCCGTCCTTGGTGATGATGGCTGCGGGCGCATCGATCTCCCCGCGCAGGATGCCGGCGAGGCCGGCGCTGCGGCCGAGGCCGAGGGAGGCCTCGAAGTTCGGCCGGCGCAGGTCGCACTCGATCACCAGGACCCGGCGGCCGCTCGCGGCGCTTAGGCCGGCGATGGCGAAGGTCGTGAAGGACTTGCCTTCGCGCGGCTTGCCGGAGGTCACCAGCACCGTGCGCGAGCCGTCGCCGCCCGCCAGGAACAGGTGGGCGTGCAGGGTGCGCAGGACGTTGCGCATGCCGGGGTCGGCCTGCGCCCGCTGCAGGGCCTCCGCCAGGGGCAGTTCGCGGCGCCGGTCGGACAGGCGACCCATCAGGCCGCCCGCGGTGAGGCAGGGCAGCTGCGCGAAGACCGGGGCGCCGGTGCCGGCCACGAGCTGGGCGGGGGTGCGGACCCGGCGGTCGGCGAGGTCGCGCAGGAGGGCGGCGCCGGCGGCCAGCACGGTCGCCAGCACGAGGGCGCCGGCGAGGAACGGGACGGGCTTGGGCGAGAACGCGTCCTGGGGCACTTCGGCCAGGCTGACGAGCCGGGTGCTGCCGGTGAGGATGCGCCGCTCGGTCTCGAGCTCGCTCGCCCGCTTCACGAGGTCGGCGTAGCGGGCGCGCTTGATCTCGGCGTTGCGGACCATGCCCTCGATCGACGCTTCGTCGTCCATGGCGGCGGCGGCCTCCGACTTGGCGCTCTCCATCTGGGCCCGCAGGGACCGGGCCAGGGTGTTGGAGGCCTCGTAGGTCTTGCGCAGTCCGTCCGCGACGTTGGCGAGTTCCCGGTCGATGCGGGCGCGCAGGCTCGCCTGCTCGGTCTGGAGGGCGCGCACGGTGGGATGGTTCGGACCGAGCAGGGTGCTCTGATTGGCGAGCTGGGCGCTGACACCGCTGATCTGCTGCTTGAGGTCGCCCACCGCGCGGCTGGCGAGGGCCGCGGGGGCGCTGTCGGAGCCGCGGCGCCGGTCGGCCTCGATCTCCTTGAGGCGCGCGGCCGCGTCCGCCTTGGCGCCCTCGGCGGCGGCGAGCTGCTGGCTGATACCCGTGAGGCGCTCGGCGCTGATCGGTCCGGTCGCGCCCTTCACGAGGCCCTTGCGGCGGCGGAAGGCCTGGATGCGCGCCTCGTCGTCGCGGATCGAGGCATCGAGCTGCTTGATCTCGGTGAACAGCCAGTCGGTGGCGGCCTTGCGGCTGGAGGCCTGCGCGTTGCGCTGGTCTTCCAGGAAGGCGTTGATCAGGGCGTTGGCCATCGTCTGCGCCACCTCGGGCAGCGGCGACTTGTAGCCGATGGCGATGACGCGCGAGCGGCCGGCGCTGCCGACCATGTAGCGCTTCTGGAGGTATTCCACGAGGGCGTCGCGATCGCTGCCGAGCTTGGCGCAGACGGCGTCCTTCTTCTCGGTGATCCGGTCGGGCCGTCCGCGGGTCATGGCATGGCGGCACTCGGCCATCACCGCCTCGGCGAGACCGCTCTCGGCGGCCAGGCGCATGAGGCGGGGGGACCGGATCACCAGGATCTGGCTCTCGAGGTCGGCAGGGTCGCCGAGCTTCTGGATCCAGGCCATGGAGGCGTTGTTCGCGCCGGGCTCGGGCTCGGCCACGATGACGGAGCCACTGGCGACGTACTGGGCGGGCGTGCGGATCAGGAAGGCGACCGCGAGCCCGAGGACGGCGGCGAAGACGCTCGCGAACAGAAGACGCCGGCGCCAGATCTTCAGGAGCGGCGCCATCAATGCGCCGCCGCGTTCACGGTCCTGCTCGGGCGCGCGCCCGGCGGCCGGAACCCTTTCGGGCATGTCGAGGGTGAGGAGGGACATGCGCGCCGCTCGTTAGGACACGGCTTCGAAGCGCGGAACGGGCTCGAGCCGGGAGAGTGTGCGCGGGCGCGGCTCGCAAGCGGCGCGGTGCATCGAGAGCTGCTCGTCGACGAATCGCGAGAACCGGATGCGGAACAGATCGGCGGAGAACGGCTCCGCCTGGTTCCAGCAGGCCTCGCGGGTGAAACTCTCTTCCTGCCGGATGAAGTCGCAGACGCAGGACGCGATGGCGTCGGGCTCGGGGGTGTCGAAGAACAGGCCCGTGCGGTTCGGTCCGCGGGCCTGGACGGTCTCGCGGGCACCGCCGCGGCCGAGGGCGAGGACCGGGGTTCCCTCCGACTGGGCTTCCACCACGATGATCCCGAAATCCTCCTCGGCCGCGAAGACGAAGGCGCGGGCGGTGGCCATGAGGCGGCGCAGTTCCTCGTCGGACACGAAGCCCACGAAGGAGACGTTCGCGGTCGCGATCGCCTTCAGCCGATCGGCCTCCGGACCGGTGCCGGCGACCACGAGGTTGAGGCCGGGCAACTGCGCGAAGGCGCGCACCACCGCCTCGACGTTCTTGTAGGGAACGAGACGGCTCGCCACGAGGAAGTGGTTGGCCCGCGGCCCGTCGTAGCGCTGGTTCGAAAGGGTGACGGGTGGCGGGATCACCTCGGCGCTGCGGCCGTACACCTTGTGGATGCGCCGGGCCACGAAGCCGGAATTGGCGACGATGGCGTTCGGCCCGGCCGCCGTGCGGTAGTCCCACAGACGCATGCGGTGCAGGACGAGGCGGGCGAGAAGGCCCTTGAGGCCCTTCTCGCAGTTGCTCTCGCGCAGATAGGTGTGCTGGAGGTCCCAGGCGTAGCGCATCGGCGAGTGGACATAGGACACGTGAAGCTGGTCGGGCCCGGTGAGCACGCCCTTGGCCACCGCGTAGCTGCTGGAAATGACCAGATCGTAGCTCGACAGGTCGAACTGCTCGATGGCGAGGGGCATCAGCGGCAGGTAGTGCCGGTGCCGCGTCCGCGCGAAGGGAAGGTGCTGGATGAAGCTCGTTCGCGCATGTTCGTAGCCGAGATACGCCCGGGAAGCGTCTGGCAGGAAGTCGAACAGCGTATAGACATGCGCCTGGGGATAGATCTTGAGCAGCTGACGCAGCACCTGCTCGGCGCCTCCGACCACATACAACCAGTCGTGAACGATTGCGACTCGCATCCGAACCATCCTTGCCGGCACGCCGGACACCCGGTGAGTTTCCACTGACTGTCGGCCCGACCGCCGACCGGCCGGAGCGCTACTCTTGAGATGCAAAATACAACGACCGACCCAAGGGTGAAAGCAGTATCTCAAGCGTCCAGTACTTAGAGATAATGGTCTATCGTCCGCTTTATCGAAAATTGTTTGACAGAAAGCAGTGTCTCGTTAACGCTCTGGACTAAAAATCCATCCCGGCGGTCCCGGACGATGCGAGTCGTTCACGGTGCGACGGCGCCAGGCAGCGGCGCGGGGCGGGCTCCCCGGTCGCACAAACGCCGCAATGCTGCGCCCAGGGGCACCTCGACGACACGGTGCAGCCACTCGCCGAGAGCGATCGACGCCGACAGCGCGAGGACGAAGACCAAGGCGACCCGCAACGGGCCGGGCGCCACCAGGACGGCTGCCACTTTGGCGCCGACATGCAACATCAAGTTGTGGATAAGATAGAATGCATAGCTGGCATTCCCCTGGGAGAGGAGCCAGCGCCACCGCAGGACGACGCCGCCCCGCTCGAGAAGCACCAGCGCGCCGACCGCCAGGACGGCCGCGCTCCCCCAGACCAGGGGGCGCAGGAAACCCGTCATCTCCAGGTCGGCGCCGAGGGTGATCGCCGCGGCCTGGCCGCAGAGGACGATCGACGCCGCGGCCGCGAGGGCCGCCGCGGCGGTGCGCCGGACCGGGAAGCCCGGCCGCTGCGCGCCGAGGCGGTGGTAGGCGTAGCCGAGGCCTGCGCCGGCGACGAATTCGAGCACGATCGGCTTGGTGTAATAGGCCCAGTACAGCCCAGGCACAGGCGCGAGGCCGAGAAAAACCAGGGCGCCGAAGGCCAGGGCAAGACCGGTCATCCGCGCTCGCAGGCTCGCCATCAGCAGCAGGGCAGCGAACACGGCGTAGAAGAACATCTCGTAGTTGAGCGTCCAGCCAACCGAATTCAGGGGTTCGACGTAGCCGCCGCGCGAGAAGGGCAGGAACAGGAGCGACTGCACCACATAATCGGGCCGGAGCTCGACGATGCCGATCGGCTTCAGGCCGGCGAGCGCCACCAGCGCCAGCGCGAGAGTCACGAACCAATACAGCGGCACGACGCGGATCGCCCGGCGCAGCAGGAACGAGCCGGGAGTCTCGCTGCGCCCCGCCGTGCTCACGAACATGATGAAGCCGGACAGGACGAAGAACGCGTCCACGCCCGCTGCGCCGAACGCGAGAGCGTCGGGCCGCGGCAGGATGGGACCGGCGTAGAGGCCGAAATGCGTCAGGAAGACCGCATAGGCCGCCAGGGCGCGCAAGATCTGCAGATTGTAGATCATCTCTCGCCGTCGGATCGCCTGTCGCCGCCCGCCTGACGGGGAGGGCGTCCGCTCAACGCCCGATCGCAGAACCTGAGCGCGCCGCCGACGCTAAAGTCACGCCATTCCAGACGTTATCCTGAATCGTCCGGGCTTTCTACAATTCTCGTGAGACTTTGTTCATCACGACGGCGGTTCTTGCTGCCGCCCAGACGAATCGGAGTGAATTTCGCAGTTTCCGGCCTTTACGGAAAGCGGATGTAAAGCTGCGCGCCGTGATCGTCGCAGGAACGGCGGCTCCGACCGATCGACCACGACTGATCCTGCACCGCTAATCCGCACCTCGAACAACATATATCGGAATTTACCATCGCAGGCCTTGGTGTTTGACAATCTTCAATCCAGCTCAATACATGGCCCGATCCCAGAAAGGAGCCGCATCTTGGTCACTTCTCAAGACATCCGTCAGATCCTTGCCTCGAACGAGGCTCTGGCGCCGATCGCCGATCAGATCTCGGACAACGAGAGCCTGTTCGATCGCGGCCTCGACTCGTTCGGCTCGGTCCAGCTCATGCTCGCGCTCGAGGAGCGGTTCGGCATCGAGTTCCCGGACGAGTTCCTGACCCGCAAGTCCTTCGCCACGATCGGTGCGATCCGCGAGACCGTCGCCGCCGTCGTCCGGCCGCAGGCCGCATGAGCACCCTGGCCCAGCGCGCGCAGCGTGCGGCGGCGGTCGCGGCGCTCCATGCCGACGGCGTCGACCGCGAGGGCCGCTTCCCCCTGGAGGCGGTCACGGCCCTCAAGGCGGAGCGCCTGCTGGGCCTGCAGATCCCTCGCCAGTTCGGCGGCGAGGGCGCCGGGCTGCGCGAGATCGCGGACGCGTGCAGCACCCTCGGGCAGGCCTGCAGCAGTGCCGCGATGGTCTTCGCCATGCATCACATCAAGGTCGCAAGCCTGGTGGCGCACGGCCTCGACAGCACCTGGCACTGCCACCTGATGGAGCGGATCGCCCAGGAACAGCTCCTCGTCGCCTCCTCGACCACGGAGGCGGGGATCGGCGGCGACCTGCGCACCAGCTTCTGTGCCGTCGAAACGACCGGGAATGTCTTCGCCCTCGGCAAGGACGCCTCGGTGATCTCCTACGGGACCCAGGCCGACCTGATCCTCGCCACGGCCCGGCGCCATCCGGAGGCCGTGGGTTCCGACCAGGTGCTGGTTGCCCTGTTCGCCGATCAGATCTCCCTGGAGCGCAAGACCGTGTGGGACACGCTGGGCATGCGTGGCACCTGCAGCGACGGCTTCCGCCTGGAGGCTCGGGACATTCCCGTCGAGCAGATCCTGCCCAAGCCCTTCGCGGAGATCGCGGCCCAGTCGATGCTGGCCTCCTCGCATCTCCTGTGGAGCAGCGTCTGGTACGGCATCGCCAATTCCGCCGTCGACCGTGCCCGCACCTTCGTGCAGGCCGAGGCTCGGCGCCAGCCGGGACAGGTGCCGCCCACCGCCCTGCGCCTCGCGGAGGTTTCTAACGCGCTCCAGGCGATGCGGGCCGCCATCGTCTCGGCGCTCCGCCGTTACGAGGACGCGCACGGGGACGCCGACACCATCGGGTCGATCGGCTTCTCGGTTATGCTCAACAACCTGAAGACGACCGCCTCCGAGATGGCCGTCGACATCGTGCAGCGCGCCCTCTCGATCGTCGGCCTCGCCGGCTACAAGAACGGCACGCCCTTCAGCCTCGGTCGACCGTTGCGCGACGTCCTGTCGGCGCCGCTGATGATCGGAAACGACCGCATCCTCGCCAACACCGCCAAGCTTCTGCTCGTGCAGAAGGGCGGCGGCCAGCTCATGAGCGCGTGATGGACTCGACCTTCTCCACCCCGGCGGATGCCCGGGCCACCGAGATCTTCGACGAGGCCGCGGACGCCGTCCCGAGCTTCCTCGACCGTCTGTTCGATCAGGGCCTCCTGGTGCGCACCGGCGTCGACGGCCTCTACGGCCGCAGCGGCGCCTTCGAGAGCGTCGTGGACGCCCTCGAGCGCCTGATCAGCCGCCTCGGCGCGCCCGACGGGGCGGAAGTGATGCGCTTTCCCCCCGCCATGAGCCGGCCGGCCTTCGAGCGCAGCGGCTACCTCAAGGGCTTCCCGAACCTCGCCGGCACGGTGCACAGCTTCTGTGGCAACGAGGCGGAGCATGCCGAGCTCCTCGCCTACGTCGAAGCCCGGAGCGACTGGACCGGTCACCAGCAGGCGACGGACATCGTGCTCACGCCCGCGGCCTGCTACCCGCTGTACCCGGCCGCCGCCGCACGCGGCCGGCTGCCCGACGGGGGCGGCCTGTTCGACCTGCAATCCTACTGCTTCCGGCGCGAGCCCAGCCTGGAGCCGACCCGCATGCAGCTCTTCCGGATGCGCGAATACGTCCGCATGGGCAGCCCCGAGCAGGTGCTCGCCTTCCGCGAATCCTGGCTCGCCCGCGGCACCGAGATGATCCGCAGCCTCGACCTGCCGCTGGCCATCGACGTGGCGAACGACCCCTTCTTCGGCCGGGCCGGACGGATGCTCGCCAACAACCAGCGCCAGCAGAACCTCAAGTTCGAGCTGAACGTCCCGGTGAACAGCATCGAGAAGCCGACCGCCTGCCTCAGCTTCAACTATCATCAGGATCACTTCGGAACGACCTGGGACCTGCGCCAGGCCGACGGCAGCGTCGCCCACACCGCCTGCGTCGGCTTCGGCCTGGAGCGGATCACCCTGGCGCTCCTGCGCCATCACGGCCTGGACCTCGCCGCCTGGCCGGACGCCGTGCGCACCACCCTGTGGGGCTGAGCCGGTGACCAGCGCACTTCTCCGCCCGACACCGGGCCTTGACCCCGCGACGCCCTACCTGCCGCACCCGCTCCACGCGGCCGACCGCAACTGGCCGGAGACGAACTGCTACGTCGACCTCTGGATCGAACTCCTGCACGGGCGCGGCCTCGTGCCGGAGGCGATGCTGGGCTTCACCCTGAGGCAGGATTTCGAGGGCGACCAGTTCACCTTCTTCAAACCGCCGGCGGCCGACATCGAGCGGCTCTACGGGCTCGAGGTGCTGGAGCTCGCGGTCTACGACAGCCTCGAAGCGCAGGCCCTGGTCCAGGTGCAGCAGGGCCGGCCGGTGCTGGTGGAGGTCGACGCGATCTACCTGCCGGACACCCACGGCACCACCTACGGCCGGGAGCACGGCAAGACCACGATCGGCCTCCTGGCCCTCGACCCGGAGACCGAGGAGCTCGACTACCTGCACAATGCGGGCCGCTTCCGCCTCTCCGGCGGCGATTATCGCGGCATCTTCGGGCCGGCCGTGCTGCCGCCCTACGCGGAGTTCGTGAAGGCGGTCGCACCGCCCATGAGCACGGCCGAGCTGCCGGGCGCCGCGCTCGAGCTGCTGCGGTATCATCGCGTCCGGGCCCCCGGGCACAATCCGGTGCTGGCGTTCCGCGACACCCTCGCGCGGACCGGGCCGGCCCTGGTGCAGCGGTCCCTCGGCGTCTTCCACGCCTACGCCTTCAACACCACCCGCCAGCTCGGCGCGAATTTCGAGATGCTCGCGAGCCATCTCGCCTGGCTCGACGCGGCGGGCGCCGGCACCTTCACCCCCGCTTCGGACACGGCCCTTCGGCTCGCCGTCGAGGCCAAGGCCTTCCAGTTCCAGCTCGCCCGGGCCTTCCATCGCCGCGGCGCCGAGGGACTCGCGCCGCGCCTCGACCGGCTCGCGGCCACCTACGCGGACGTGTTCGCGGCCCTCGACCGCGCACTCGGCCGATAGGGGCGGATCGTGGCCCGGATCCGGTCCATCGACGGTGTGGCACCGCAGGCCGTGGACGGCCCCTGGCGGCTCGCCCTGACGCCGCCGAACGCCTGGGCCGGACCGGGCGACCTGTCGGAGGCCGCCGACTGGATCACGGCGCCGGTGCCCGGCACCGTCGCCGCCGCCCTGCGCGAGGCGGGCCGCTGGTCGGAGGCGGCGCCGACGCCGATCCATGACCGGGACGTGTGGTACCGAACCCGGCTGACCGAGGGCGGCCCCCTGCGCCTGCGGTTCGAAGGCCTCGCGACCCTTTCCGAGATCTGGCTCGACGGCGTGCCGGTGCTGGTCTCCCGCTCCATGTTCGAGGCGCACGCCTTCGAGGTCGATTTCCGGCCGGGGGCCGAGATCGCCCTCTGCTTCCGGTCGCTCAAGTCGGAACTCGATCGCCCGGGCAAGCGCGGGCGCTGGCGCCCCCGGATGATCACGCCGGGTTCCCTGCGCCACGTCCGCACGAGCCTTCTCGGCTTCATGCCGGGCTGGTGCCCGGAGATCGACCTTGTGGGTCCCTACCGCCCGGTGACCGTGGAGCCCCTTCGCCCCGGCGTGACGGACGCCGACCTGCGGGCCACGTATGATGGCGAGACCGGACGCCTCCTTGCGCGCCTGCGGATCTCCGGCCAGCCCACCTCCGTCACGCTCCGCTGCGACGGCTGCGCCGTGGCCCTCGCGGAATCCGAGACCGGCCACTTCATCGGCACGCTCACGCTGCCCGGCGTCGCGCCCTGGTGGCCGCACACCCACGGCACGCCCCGTCTGCACGCCGTGAGCGTCGAGGTCGACGGCGTGGCGGTCGATCTCGGCCGGACGGGCTTTCGCACCCTGTCGCTGGCGCGGCCCTTCGAGGAGGGCCTGGCCCTGGCCGTCAACGGCGTGCCGGTCTTCTGCCGGGGCGCCAACTGGACGCCCTCGGACCTGATCGGGCTCGGCGCCGAGGATTGCGCCGCACTCGTCGACCTCGCCCGCGAGGCCGGCATGAACATGCTGCGCGTGTCGGGCACCACTCTCTACCCGGCGCCCGACTTCTACGACCTCTGCGACGCCGCCGGCATCCTGGTCTGGCAGGACCTGATGCTGGCGAATTTCGATTATCCGCACGAAGCGGCCGGCTTCGCCGCCACGCTCGCCCGCGAGGTGACGGGCACCCTCCACCGGACACAGCTCGCCCCCTCCCTCGCCGTGATCTGCGGCGGCAGCGAGGTCTGGCAGCAGGCCGCCATGCTCGGAGCGCCGCGGTCCGTCTGGGCCGACCCGTTCTGTGCCGAGACCCTGCCGGGGCTCGTCGGGGAGACCCGGCCCGACCTCGTGGTGGTGCCGAACTCGCCGTCGGGCGGCGACCTGCCGTTCTCTCCGAGCGCGGGCTGCACCCACTATTACGGCGTCGGCGCCTATCGCCGCCCCCTGGAGGATGCGCGCCGCGCCGAAGTGGGCTTCGCCAGCGAATGCCTCGCCTTCGCCAACCTGCCGGAGCCGGCGACGCTCGGACGGACGAGCCCGGCCGATCCGCACTGGGACCGGGGTATTCCTCGCGACCGGGGCGCCGACTGGGATTTCGAGCAGGTGCGCGACCACTATGTCGGCCTGCTCTACGGCGTCGATCCCGCAGCCCTGCGCGCCGACGATCCGCAGCGCTACCTCGAACTCGGCCGCGCCGCCGTCGCCGAAGTGATGGAGGCCACCTTCGCCGAGTGGCGCAGGGCGCGCTCGCCCACGGCCGGCGGGCTCGTCTGGTTCCTGCGCGACCTCGGGCCGGGCACCGGCTGGGGCGTGATCGACTGGAACCAGGCCCCGAAATCCGGCTGGTACGCCCTGAAGCGCGCCTTCCGCCCGGTGCAGGTGACCCTGTCGGACGAGGGCCTGGGCGGGCTGCACCTCCACGTCCACAACGAGACCGCCCAGGGCCTGGACCTGCGCTTGGGACTGACCTTCGCAAACCGCACCGGCAAGGTCGGGGCACGGGCCGAGCGCGACCTGACAGTCGGTCCGCGGGCCTCCCTGACCCTGTCTTCCGCCGAGATGCTCGGCCGCTTCTTCGATGGCACCGACAGCTACCGCTTCGGCCCCCGCATCCACGACGTCGCGCATGCCCGCCTCACGGACGCAACGGGGACGGTCATCGCCGAGAGCTTCCATTTTCCCGGCCTCCGGCCGGTCGCGCCGGAGGCGATCGGCCTGCGCGTCGCGCCCGTGGCCGACGCGCCTGTGCCGACCCTGCGCATCGCCACCGACCACCTCGCCCTCGGAGTGAGCGTGCGAAGTCCGGAGGCGCGGCCTAGCGACAGCGGCTTCCACCTGGCGCCGGGCACGGAGAGGCTCGTCAGCTTCCCCGGTCATCTCCGGCTTCCGCAAGGCGTGGTCGGGGCCCTCAACAGCCGAGAGATCGTGAGGTTCGCCCATGATGCCTGAGGTCCGTTCCATGACCGCCCCGGATACGGCGCCCGAAGCCGCCGTGCCCGTGACCTTCGACGACCTGTTCGGCTGGATCCACCCGGCCGCGGGCCGGCGCGGTGTGGTCCTGTGCGGCGCCTGTGGCTTCGAGCAGATGGCTGCCCACCGCCCCTGGCGGGCGCTTGCCGGACGGATCGCTGCGGCCGGCTGCCCGACGCTGCGCTTCGACTATCCGGGGGAGGGCAATTCGGGCGATACCGGCGAGGCACGGCTCTCGGACCATGTCGCAGCGGTCCGCCGGGCGGTGCGCTTCCTGCGCGAGACGGCCGGCGTCGAAGAGATCGTCCTCATCGGCCTGCGGCTCGGCGCCAACCTCGCCCTGCTGGCGGCCCAGGAGGAGGAGGTCGACCGTCTGGTCCTGCTGGCGCCGGCGGCGACCGGGCGGGCCTATCTTCGCGAGATGCGGCTTCGCGCCCGAACGGTCGGCGGCGTCGCGGATGGCGTGGCCCCGAAGGCGGATGCCCACGACCTGTCCGTCGGTGGCTTCCGCATGGGCTCGGCCTTCCTGGCCGATCTCAGCGCCCTCGACGCCGGCGCGACCGGGCGCGCGCCGGCCCCGCGGACCCTGCTCCTCGCGCCCGAGACGCGGACGCTGACCGGCAGGCTGACCGCCCTCGGCGGCGCCGTGGAGACCGGGCCGCTCCCCGGACTTCCGCTTCTCGTCGGCGACCCGATCTTCGCCGAGGTTCCGGAGGCGGATTTCGAACGCATCACCGCCTTCGCGACGGAAGACCTCACGATCGCGGGCCCCGCCGCTCCGCTCCGCATTTCCCCGGCGCGCCTGGACGGCGCCGGCTGGTCCGAGACCCCCGCCCGGTTCCAGCCGGACCTGTTCGGCATCCGCTGCCTGCCCCGGCGGCAGGATTCCGGCGCACCGACGGTGGTGTTCGTCTCCACCGGCATGACCGTGCATTCCGGCTGGGGCCGGCAGACCACGGACCTCGCGCGCAGGCTCGCCGTGGAGGGCGTTCCCTCCTTCCGCTTCGACCTCGCCGGCATCGGCGACAGCGGCCGCCGGCCGGATGCTCGCAAGCCCCCTTACGCCCCCGACGGGTTCGCGGATGTGGGCCGAGCCCTCGATCACCTCGCCGAGGCCCGCGGACCCATCGTCCTCGTGGGCAATTGCAGCGGCGCCTACGCGGCGTTCCAGGCCCTCTGCCGCGACGCGCGCGTCGACGGCGCACTTCTCGTCAACCTCTACTGCTTCGACTGGGACCCGAACGAGGATGTCGACGCCGCGATCCGCCAGACCGTCGGCAGCACGGGCACCTACGCGTCGCTCCTGAAGCGGAGCGCGACGTGGCGGCGGCTCCTGCGCGGCGAGATCCACGTGCGGGCGATCAGCGGGGTCCTCGCCAGGCGGGCGCTCGAGACGGCCCTGCGGCGGCTGCGGCGCCTGAGGAACCCGATCTCCCCCGGCGGCTCCGTCGCCCGGCGGGTCGCCCGGCTGCGGCAGCGCGGCGCCGAGATTCGCCTCGTCTACAGCGCCGGCGATCCCGGGCTTGCGACCCTGCGCCGCCATCTCGGACGTTCGCCCGGCCGTGCCGACCGGCGCCTCGGCACCCCTGTGGCGATCGTGCCGGACGTGGACCACAACTTCAGTTCGGCCGAGGCGCAGGCGATGCTCGGAATTCACCTGCGTGACCTGCTGCACTCGGTTCAGGAAGCCCGGGCCTCCCGGGCCGAGGCGCGGACACCCGCCGACGCCCCCTCCCGGACCACCGCCGTCGCGGGCCTCGCGTGAGCGGCCTCACCCGGCGAACGGCCCTGGCCCTGACGGCGGGGGCCTTCGCGACGCGGGTCGAGGCCGCTGCCTCGCCGGTGCATCGCTGTGAGGATCTGATCGACGCCGTCGGCATCAACGTGCATTTCGGCCATGGGGGCTCGCCCTATGTCGAGCGCTTTTCCGTCTGCGTCGCTGCCCTCGACGACCTCGGCGTGCGCCACCTGCGCGACGACATCGTCCTCGTGGGCACGGAACCGTCCGGGCAGTTCGCGCGGATCGCGAGCCTCGCCCGACGGGGCTACCGCTTCAGCCTGGTCTTCTACGACGGCCTGACGCCCGGTCCGCGGGTGTCACCGGAGCGCTTCGCCGAGATCGCCGACTGGGCGGACGACGGGCTCGTGGTGGCGGAAGGCGGCAACGAGCCGCCGGTGGCCGCGAAGCCCGGCCTCGCCCGCCTTTCCGCCGAGCACCAGGCGGCCCTGTTCCGCGCGGTGCGGAGCGACCCGCGGCACCGCTCCGTCCAGGTCGCCGGCCCGAGCTACATCCAGGCGAACATCGCGGCCGCCGAAAACCTCTCCGGCTCGGTCGATCTCGCCAACATCCACGCCTATCCGGGACCGGAGCACCCCGAGACCCGGGGAGCGGGCAGTCTCGGCGGCTTCCGCGCCGCGGTGCGGCCGGTCTTCGGCACCGCCCCGGTGATCGTCACCGAGAACGGCTATCACACCGCCCTGGCGTCCACGAGCGCGCACCTGCCGGTCTCGGAGGGCATGCGTGCCCGATACCTGCCGCGCATGCTGCTGTGGAGCTACCTGCAGGGCGTGCGGCGGACCTACCTCTACGAGCTGATCGCGTCCTTCGAGCGGGGCGACACCGACCCGGAAAGCCGGTTCGGACTCCTCGCCCACGACGGTACGCCGAGCCCGTCCTTCGCTGCCGTGCGCGGCCTGATGCGCCTGTTCGGCGGGAGGGCGGAGGAGGCGGGGAATCCAGGAGAACGTATCGGCGTCGCGCTTCCGGCGGGGGTGCCCGACCTCGTGGCGGCAAGCTTCCAGCGCGCGGACGGCGCCCTGCTGGTTCCCATCTGGCTCGGAATCGACGGCTGGGACCGCAGCGCCCGGGCGCCCCGGCCGGACATCCCACCGCGGTCCGTGGAGGTCCGTCTGTCGGGCCCGCCCCGGAGGCTGCGCCTGCACCGCTTCGGCGACGACGGGATCGTCCGCGTCAGCCCGCTTCCGCCGACGCAGATCCCCACCGTGGCGGCCAGCGACCGGCTCGCCGTCCTGGAGGTCTGGTAGGACCCCTCAGGACGCCGTTTCGTCCACGAACCGGACGCCGATCTCGCCCAGCTTGCGCCAGGCGACCCGGACCGGGTGCCGCGCGCCCTGCGGTTCCAGCAACAGGGTGAAGCGGTCCGGGATGCCGACGACGCTCGCGACCTGCAGGCGGGCGCCGGAGGGCGAGCGGTTGCGCAGCGTGCAGTCGATGACGCCGCCGCCGTGCAACGCGATCTTGCCCGCCAGCAACGTGCGGGCGCGGGGCTCGGATCGTCTTTCTTCCATCACTCGGTGCCCTGATGCTTCGGGTCGGCCGCTCGTAGGGGCGAAGTGGTTACGACGCGGTATCGCCGCCGTGACCGTGCGACATCATCGGAATTGCGCGCCGATCATCTCGTCGGTGCGCCAGACGATGCTGCAGACCTTCACGCCATCGAGGGGAGGGGCCGCGAGCAGGAAGGTGCTCGGTACGAGATTGGCATCCGGCAGGGTGATCTTGACGCCGCTGAGGGAGAAATCATGCACCAGGCAGGCGATCTCGGTGTGCTCGTCGACGGTGATGCGGCCGGCCTCATCGGATCGGAAACGGGGTTCGGTACGGCGCTCCGACGAGAGCGCGTGCAGGGAGGCTTGCATGACGGGTGTTCCCGAGGCGGGTCTGACGCGGCAGGATTCGTCGGCGCGCAGCAAGGACCTTCTAAGCCGGTTGCTCAAATTGTCGGCACCCACGAAAAAGCCCGGGATCGGACGGGACAGGGCGTATACGCCACGGTCGCGTCGAGGTCGCGCCGTCCCCGGCGCAGCCCGGATGACAGATGCGCGCGGAGCACAACCCTCGGCTGGAACCGGGGCGCAGGACGACCGGTTCGGCAGGGGAACAACCGGAGCCGAGCGCCATGAAGATCGTCACCGTCGCGGACCTAATCGTCGACACCCTCGACCAGGCCGGCGTCCAGCGGATCTACGGCATCGTCGGCGACAGCCTAAACGCGCTGACCGAGTCGCTGCGGGCGCGGGGCACGATCGACTGGGTCCATGTCCGGCACGAGGAGGTGGCGGCCTTCGCGGCGGGGGCCGACAGCCAGCTGTCGGGCAAGCTCGCGGTCTGCGCCGGGTCCTGCGGGCCGGGGCACGTCCACCTCATCAACGGCCTCTACGATTGCCACCGCACCCGCACCCCGGTGCTGGCCATCGCGGCGCATATCCCCTCGTCCGAGATCGGCTCGGGCTACTTCCAGGAGACGCACCCGGGCGAGCTGTTCCGCGAGTGCAGCCACTATTGCGAGATGGTGGGCGACGCCTCCCAGCTGCCGCAGGTGCTGGAGAATGCCATGCGGGCGGCGATCGGCCTCTCCGGCGTCGCCGTGGTAATCATCCCGGGCGACGTCGCCCTGATGGATGCGCCGACCCGCGGGGTCGCCCCCAATGCCGGGTTGATCCCGCCCAGGCCCGTGGTGCGCCCGGCCGAGACCGAGCTCGACGCGCTCGCCGAACTGCTCAACGGCTCGGAGCGGATCACCCTCCTGTGCGGGCGCGGCTGCGCGGGCGCCCATGCCGAGCTGCTTCGGCTCGCCGAGGCCCTGAAGAGCCCCATCGTCCATGCGCTGGGCGGCAAGGACGTGGTCGAGTACGACAACCCCTACGACGTCGGCATGACCGGGCTGATCGGCTTCCCGTCGGGCTATGCCGCGATGATGTCCTGCGACACCCTGCTGATGCTGGGCACCGATTTTCCCTACCGGCAGTTCTACCCGCAGGACGCCAAGATCGCCCAGGTCGACATCCGCCCGGAGCAGCTCGGGCGCCGGTGCAGGCTCGATCTCGGCCTCGTCGGCCACGTCGACGACACCATCCGGGCGCTGCTGCCCAAGCTCACCCACAAGGCCGAGCGCAAGCATCTCGACGCGGCCCTGAAGCACTACGCCAAGGCGCGGGAGGACCTCGACGACCTCGCCACGGGCACGCCGGCGACGGGCTGGTTCGGCCTCAAGTCGGCCAAGCAGCCGATCCACCCGCAATACCTGACGAAGCTCGTCAGCGAGGCGGCCGCGGACGACGCGGTGTTCACGGCCGATGTCGGCACCCCGACGATCTGGGCGGCGCGCTACCTCAAGATGAACGGCCGGCGCCGGCTGATCGGCTCCTGGGTCCACGGCTCGATGGCCAACGCCATGGCGCAGGGCATCGGCGCGCAGTCGGCCTATCCCGACCGGCAGGTGGTGTCGCTCTCCGGCGACGGGGGCTTCGCCATGCTGATGGGCGACCTCCTCACCCTGCGCCAGCAGACGCTGCCCCTGAAGATCGTGATCTACAACAACGGCACCCTCGGCTTCGTCGAGCTCGAGATGAAGGCCGCCGGCTACCTCGAGACCGGGGTGTCCCTCGACAACCCGGACTTCGCCGCCATGGCCCGCGGCGCCGGCATCCACGCCGTCCGGGTCGAGGACCCGGCCGAGCTGGAGGCGGCGGTCCGCGAGGTGATGGCCCATCCCGGCCCCGCCCTCCTCGACTGCGTGGTGGCCCGCCAGGAACTCTCGATGCCCCCGAAGATCGACGGCAAGCAGGTGAAGGGCTTCAGCCTCTACGTCCTGCGCGCGGTGATGAGCGGCCGAGGCGATTCCGTGCTCGACCTCGCCAAGACGAACCTGCTGCGGTGAGGCGGCTCGGCCGTCCGGACGGCCGAGCCGCGACGGCCCGTATCCGCCTGACGCGATCGACCGGACCCTGGCAGGTTCCGACCCTCAGAGGGTCGGATGCAGCTGGCGGACGGGACTCACGCCCTCCAGAACCGAGGCGGCGTGCAGGATCGTTGCCTCCGCCTGCCAGCGGCCCACCAGCTGCACGTTGATGGGCAGGCCCTCCCGGCTGGTTCCGAAGCGCATCGACAGCCCCGGCAAGCCCGTGACGTTCAGGGGCACGGTCGCGCCCTGGAGATAGGTCAGGTCGACCGTCTCGCCGTTGACGACGAGCTCGCTGATGCCGTGCTTGTGCGCCGGCACCGGCAGCACGGGGGTCAGCAGAACGTCGTAGTCCCGGAAGTAGGTGGCATAGCCGTCCCGCAGGCGCTCCGCCGCCTGCTCGGCCGCGATGTAGTCCTCCATCGACGTGTCGGGCAGCGACAGCATGGTCCTGGCCATCGTGTACATCTGGTCCTCGTGCCCGGCGGTCGCCTCCCGGAAGGCGGGCTTCATCTCCATGACATGGAGCTTGTTGAACACGTCGAGGGCGAAGTCGCGCTCCAGCGCCGGGATGCGGACCTCCTCCACGAAGTGCCCCTCGCCCCTGAGCGCCTCGGCCGCCGCCTTGACGGTGGCCGCCACCTCCATGTCGACGGGACCGAAGCCAGGCCCGACCATCCAGCCGACGCGGAGGTTGCGACCCGCCCCGGCGCCCATGCCGGCGTCGGACGAGGCCGCGCTCGTCGCGAACGCGTCCAGGCCATCGGGGCCGGCCAGTTGCGAGAAGGCGAGGGCGAGGTCGCGGATCGAGCGCGCCATCGGGCCGACATGCCAGAAGCGGCGAGGCGCCCGCGGCCAGATGCCGGTCATCGGCACGCGTCCGTGGGTCGCCTTCAGCGAGACGATGCCGGTCTGTGCCGCCGGGCCGCGCACCGAAATGGCGAGGTCGGTGCCGAGGCCCAGCGGCGACATGCCCGCCGCGATGGCCGCCGACTCGCCACCGCTCGACCCGCCGGGCGTGCGCTGGAGATTCCAGGGGTTGTTCGAGCGGCCCGAGAGCAGGTTGTCGCTCTCGATCCAGTAGGAGAATTCGGGAAGGTTGGTCTTGGCGAGGAGGATTCCGCCGGCCCTCTTCATGCGGGCGACGCTGGTCGCGTCGGCATCGGGAATGCGGCCCTTGAAGATGGGCGAGCCGCGCTGGGTAAGGACCCCCTCGGTATCGATGGAATCCTTCACGGTGAACGGGACGCCGTGCAGGGGCCCGAGCGCCTTGCCCGCCAGGACCGCCGCTTCGGCCTCCTTTGCGGCAGCGCGCGCCCCCTCCGCCACCGTGACGATGGCGTTGACCTGCGGATCGACGGCTTCGATGCGATCGAGATGCGCCTGCACGACCTCGACGGGCGAAAGCTGCTTGGTCCGGATCAGTTCGGCCAGTCGGGTGGCGTCGGAGAAGATGATGTCCTGGGTCATGTCATTTCCCTACCTGTCGTTAGGCAGCCAACCGTTAGGGATGGATTTTCGCCCGGTCAACCCCTAACTAACGACCGGTAGTTTTTTGGTCCGAGGGGGAGACGGCGATGGGTGCGAACGTGAGGGAGACGATCCTGGCCGCCGCAAGGAAGACCGTGCAGGCCCGCGGGTACGGCGGCTTGAGCTACCGGGATCTGGCGGCCGACGTCGGCATCAAGGCGGCGAGCATCTACCACCACTTCGCCAGCAAGGCGGATCTCGGTGCGGCCGTGGCGAGGCGTTACGGGGAGGATACGGCGGCGGAACTCGACGCGATGCTGGCCGAGACCTCCGACCCGGTCCAATGCCTGCGGCTCTACCCGAGCACGTTCCGCAGGTCGCTCCAGGACGGGAACAGGCTCTGCCTGTGCAGCTTCATGTCGGCCGAATACGCCAACCTGCCGGAGGTCGTGCAGCGCGAAGCGCAGGGTTTCGCCGACGTCAACATCGCCTGGCTCGCCAAGGTGCTGGTCATGGCGGGAGCAACGAAGCCCGAGGACGGCGAAGCGCGGGCGCGGGCCATCTTCGCCGCCGTCTCCGGTGCCCAGCTCTACGCGCGGAGCCGCGCGGACATCGCGCAATTCGACGGGCTGATCGAAAGCTACCGCGCTTCGGGCCTGCTTCCGGCATAGGGCGCGCGGCCCTACGTGCTCAGATTGAGCCGGTACCGATAGGCGTCGCCGCGGAACAGGCCCTCGACGTACTCGATCATCACCGAGTCCTGGTTGTAGCTGTGGCGCTTGATCAGCAGGCAGGGGAGGGGCTGCTCGAAGGCGAAGATCTCGCACTCGGCCGCTGTCGGCAGGGTCGCCTCCACCGTCTGCTCGCAGCGCACGAGGCGGCCGCCCGGGTGCGCGGCCAGGAAGGCGTAGACCGAGCCGGAGAGGTCGCCGGTCTCCAGGGCCGGCACGGCGCGGATGTTGTACCAGGCGACCTCGCGCGACATCGGCACACCGTCGCCGAAGCGCACGCGGGTCAGGCGCAGGAAGGGGGCCGTGGAGGGCAGCCCGAAGATCGAGGCGATCGAGCGGTCCTCGGTGACCACCCGCTCCAGGATGCGCGTGGAAGGGATCTTCCCCAGTTCCCGCATCTCCTCGGTGAAGCCCTTGAGACGGTCCATGCCCGGGCGCACCGGCTCGGGGCGGCGGCGCACCAGGAAGCCCGAGCGCCCGCGCGGCACCAGGAGTTCGTCGTCGCTGAGCTCGGCATAGGCGCGCTGGACCGTGACGCGGCTGACGCCGAGGCTGTCGGCGAGCTGGCGCTCCGCCGGCAGGATGACCCCCGGCGGCAGCGAGCCCGACAGGATCAGCTGGCGCAGCTGCTCCTCGATCTGCCGGTACAGGGGCATCGCGGTGTCGCCGCGCAGCCGCAGGAGGGACAGCACCGAGGGGCGGTCGCCGTCGGTGGCATCCGATCCGTCCCCGCCGTGTCTCGTCCGATTTCTGGGGCGCACTTTCGATCGACCTCCGGTAGTGATGCTTATATCGGATCAGCTCGGGGTGCTCCATGCGGGTCTTCGTCGTCGGCAGCTTCGTGATCGCCTGCTCGGTCAAGGTCCCGCGGCTGCCGCAGGCGGGTGAATCGCTGGGCGGCTCGGCCTTCCTGGCGGAGCCCGGCGGCAAGGGCTTCAACCTCGCGCTGGCCGCGCACCGGCTCGGCGTCGCGGTGGACGGGCTCTTCGCCATCGGCGAGGACGTGTTCTCCCCCGTGGTCCGTTCGACCTTCGCGCGGGTCGGTTTCCCGGCCGACATGCTCGTGCCGCATGCGGGCACGACGGGCGCCGGCGTCGCCTTCGTCGATCCGGCCGGCGAGAACTGCCTCGCGGTCTGCCTCGGCGCCAACCTCGCCCTGAGCGCGGAGGACGTCCGGGCCGCCGCCGCCCGCCTCCGGGGCGCGGACCTCGTGGCGGCGACCTTCGAATCCCCCGACGCCCCCATCCGCGAGGCCTTCGCCCTGGCCCGGGCGCGGGGCATCCGCACCCTGCTCAACCCCTCGCCGGTGCGCGCCCTCGACCCGGCGATCCTGGCCGACACCGCGATCCTCGTCGTCAACGCCGTCGAGGCGGCCGCACTCGGCCTCGGGCCGCCCGAGGCCATCGCCGCGGCCGCCACCGCGACGCCGGCCATCGCCGCGCTCCTCGACGGGGGCCTCGAACTGCTGGTGGTGACGCTGGGTGCGCACGGCGCGATCGCCTTCCGTCCAGGGGAGCCGCCCCTGCGCCGGGCGGCCTTCGCGGCCGCGGCCGTCGACACGGTCGGGGCGGGCGACGCCTTCGCGGGCGGCCTGATCGCGGCCCTTCTCGCGGAGGCGCCCATCGAGGAGGCCCTGCGGCAGGCCGCGGCCTGCGGGGCGCTCGCCACCGGTCAATTCGGGGCCTTCGACGCCTTCCCGACCGCCGGGGCGCTGAGCGCCTTCCTCGGCGGTGCCGGGCAGCGGCCCGCGCCGGGCCTCAGCACTGCACGGGCTGCCCGCTGAACATCGAGAGCGAGGCGACGATGCTCAGGAGTTCCGCCTGCCGCTTGGTGCCCGTCTTGATGAAGATCGAGGTGAGCTGGGTGCGGACCGTGCTGGTCTGGACCCCCACGCTCTCCGCATAGGTCTGCAGGCGCAAGCCGCCGGCGAGAGCCTGGAGCAGGCGCGCCTCCGCCGGGGTGAGATCGAACAGGAGGTTCAGGAGCCCGTCGTCCGGGGCGGCCCGCGCGCCCACCTGCACCAGGATGAGCAGCACCGCCGAGGCATCGAAGACGTCGCCCGGATGCCGGTCGAAGCGCAGGATGTGGGCGATGTGGGCGCGGTTCTCGGAATAGCTGCGCACCGGCATGGTCTGCATCGCGCGCCGGCCGCCGACGACGTTTGCGATCGCGTCCTGCAGCAGCTTGCTGTTGATCAGGCTCTTGAAGACGTGGCCGCCGTGCTGGCCCGAGGTCAGCACCTCCTCGCGCTCCTGCAGGCGGGCATTCATGGTCAGCACCCGCCCCGAGGCCGACAGGATCGCGGCCGGCAGCCCGATCCGGTCGAGGGCCCTGGTGGTGACCCGGGTCCGCTCGGAGCCGAACTGGGCGCTGAGCTGGCAGGCGCGCACCAGGTGCGGGCGCAGGGCGTCGAGCCGGGGCAGGATGGCGGGCTCGTGCGGACCCGTCTCGGCCCGGCGCTCGACCGTGACGATGGCGACGTCGCCGGTGGGCAGGGGGATCGTCGTCCCCGCCTGCCAGAACGGCTCGTCGACCCGGCAGGGCCGGCCGTCATAGGAGCCCGGCACCAGGTCGACGTCGCGCATGAAGCCCGCATGGGCGAGGGTGCGCCACTGCGCCGCGCGCCCGCTGCCGCGCCAGGCGGCCGCCGCCGGGCGGTGGCGAAGGCGCTGCTCCAGGGCCGGGGAGGCGATCCAGCGGGGCAGGCCGACGGGCGGCAGCAGCATCAGCACGCCGCCATCCGAATGCGCCGTTTCGCCGAGGCACTGGAGGACGTCGGGCCAGAGGTCGGGCGTGCCCGCCGCCTCGTAGATCCGGTCGATAAGAGCTTCCCGCACCGGCTCCCTCCACGCTGGTCTGGCTGGTCGCGCGATAAGACCAATATCAGTCCAAAACCTGCGACGGTATCCTCCAAATGGGGGATGCCGTCGGCGGGGAGGGGTCGGCCGGATCGGCCGCCGCGGTCCCGGCGCGGCGACGGGCCGTGGCGGGCCGGGACGACCCGGCCGCCGGGGCCCAGGTCGCACCCGGGCAAAGCCTTGGCGGCACGTCCTTTTTCCGCATCGACCGCGACGGGTTCCGGGGCACCGGGGGCGCCCTCCGCCGGATGGATGATGCCCGCCTTCCGCCCGCCTCTCAGACTGCGGGCATTCGGGAGGAAACAATCATGCGCATGCTCGTCGCCAGCTTCATCGTCGTCCTGTCCTGCACCGTCACGCGGGCCGACGAACTGAACGACCTGCCGGACCTCGCCTGCGCGCAGGCCTCGTCGGCCGTGGAGCGCGCACAGATCGGGTGTCCGGACGCGAGTCACGCGACCGCGGAGCCGCGCGGCGCCGGCGCCGCCTCGCCCCTCGACCGGGCCGAGGACGACTGAGCGCGCGGGCGCGGCGCCATGAGCGTCATCGCCACGGCCCTGTTCGCCGGTGCCGGCCTCGGCCTGTCCATCGCCGCGCCGATCGGCCCGACCAGCCTGCTCTGCGTCCAGCGCACCCTGGCGGCCGGCCTGCCCACCGGCCTCGCCACCGGCCTCGGGGTCGCCACCGTGCACCTGACCTACGGAACCGTGGTGGTGCGCTGGGGCGCGGACCTCGTCGGCGCCTGGTCGAACCTCGCCCTGGTCTCCGTCGTCTCGGGGGTGGTGCTGCTCGCCCTCGCGGTCCGGGTGCTGCGCAGCGTCTCGGTCCTGGCCGCGACGGGCGAGGGGCGCCGCACCCTGGCGGCGAGCTATGCCAGTGCCGTCGGGCTCGCCCTGGCGAACCCGGTCACCCCCGTGCTGTTCCTGGCCGCCATGCCGAGCCTCCTCGCCCACGGGGCGGCGCCGCTCCCGGTGCTGGTGGCCGGCGTGTTCCTGGGCTCGTTCGGCTGGTGGGTCACCCTGAACACCGCGGTCTCGCTGTTCCGGGGCTGCGTGACCAGCCGGGTCCTGAACCGGATGAACAAGGCCGCCGGCCTCCTCCTGGCCGCCCTGGCCCTGAGCCTGCTCGCCCGGGGTCTGGCCGGCAGCCTGGACCGGGCGCCCCCCGGCCCGGGCACGAGCGTCCCGCGCTCAGGCCCGGCCCGGGGCTGAGCGGCGCGCGCGTCCGGCAGTCAGGTGGGGAGGCGGCGTGCAGCGTCACCGCAGGCGGCGCAGCGTCACCGACGGGGCCATCCAGCATGACCTCGACCGCGGGAGGCGGCCCGGCGGCGTCTGCGGGTCCTCACCGCTTGCAGCCCTGGCTCGTCAGGCAATTGGCGTAAAACCGGAAGCACTCGGACTGGCAGTTTTCGAACTGCGCCTGATTCTGACTCGGTATGTTCGCGCAGGATTTTCTCTGGCACGCGATGACGCTCTCGCCACACTCCCGGGTCTGTCCTTCCGTGCATAAGGGCCTGACATTGGGCTGAAGAACTTGAGCCGCGGCAAAATCACAGCCAACAAAAAGAGCGGTCATAGATAGCAGAGCTGGCGCCAAGGACTTCAGCGCGCCACGGTTCTTCGGCATGGAATCGTCACCTGTTTTCACCACGGGTCCTGAGGTTCTTGGCGACCTGTCAGCGACCTCTGATCGATGCTGCCAGCGTCACCGAATTGGGGCCGGTTCGCAATCGGGCGCGTCAGATTGACTTGGAGAGATCGGATTGCCTTGGAGACAGGGGATCCGGGGATCGGAGCGGGACGGTCCTGAGATGTCGTGCGAGGCCATCGGCAGCCGCCAGGACAGCATCTCGCCAGTCCGTCCTGCAAGTCCGCCCTGCAAGTCCGCCCTGCAAGTCCGCCCTGCAAGTCCGCCCTGCAAGTCCGCCCTGCAAGTCCGCCCTGCAAGTCCGCCCTGCAAGTCCGCCCTGCAAGTCCGCCCTGCAAGTCCGCCCTGCAAGTCCGCCCTGCAAGTCCGCCCTGCAGGTCCGCGCACGCGAATCCGGTTTCCCCTTTCCCGCCCGATACTCTAGACCCGGGCCAAGAGTAGAACATTTCCAAAGCGGCCGGCGGGGCGTCCCGATGGGCGCGGGACCAGGGAACGCCATGCGCATCGGACTGTTCGTGCCGTGCTACGTCGATGCCTTCGAGCCCGAGGTGGGGATCGCCACGCTGGAGTTGCTGGAGCGCTTCGGCCTCGACGTCGAATACCCCTTCGACCAGACCTGCTGCGGCCAGCCGATGACGAACACCGGCTGCCACGCGGAAGCCGCCGCCACCGAGGCGCTGTTCGTCAAGAACTTCGCCCCGTTCGACTACGTCGTGGCCCCGTCCGGCTCCTGCGTGCATCAGGTGCGCGAGCACCTCACGGCGATCCCGCAGACCGACGCGGTCAAGGCGGTGCGGGCCAAGACCTTCGAGCTCGTCGAGTTCCTGCACGACATCCTCAAGGTCGAGGCATTCCCCTGGGCGGAATTCCCGCACCGGGTCGGCTACCACGGCAATTGCAACGCGCTGCGGGGCATCCACCACGCCCGCCCGTCCGAGTTGAACACGCCGTTCTTCTCGAAACCCCTGGACCTCCTGAAGAAGGTCAAGGGCATCGAGATCGTGGCTCCGGCCCGACCCGACGAATGCTGCGGCTTCGGCGGCACCTTCTCGGTGTTCGAGCCCGCCGTCTCGGCCAAGATGGGCTACGACAAGGTGGCCGACCACGCCCAGGCCGGGGCCGAATACGTCGTCTCGGCCGATTCCTCCTGCATGATGCACCAGAAGGGCTGCGCCGACCGGATCGGCGTACCCCTCAAGTTCATCCACATCGCCCGCATCCTCAATGGAGCGACCGCATGAGCGCCTCCGACGAACTCCGCCCGGACGACCGTCGGCCGGGCGACGCGTCCCGCCGCGACGGGGTGATCCATCCCGAGGTGCTGGCCGGCAACGACGAGAGCGAGCGCGGCCAGGACGGCCGGCGCCTGCAGCATGCCGAGGGCGCCTCGCGGCCGATCTCGGCCGGAGCCATCTCCCCGAAGGCCCCCCGGGAGCCGCAGCCGCGCGGCGCCAAGATCCGCGGCGACCGGCCGATCGACCAGGCCGAGGCCGCCGAGCGCTTCCTCGCCGCGCCGATGCACCAGAAGGCGCACGACGCCCGGCTCTGGGACCTGCGCTCGAAGCGCGACACCGCCGCCTTCGGCATCCCCGAATGGGAGGCGCTGCGCGAGCTCGCCTCGCAGATCAAGACGCATACCCTGGCCAATCTCGACCGCTACCTCGAGGAGTTCGAGGCGCAGGCCAAGGCCAACGGCGTCCAGGTGCACTGGGCCGCCGACGGGGCCGAGCACAACCGCATCGTCCACGGCATCCTCAAGGATCACGGCGCGAGATCGCTGATCAAGTCGAAGTCGATGCTCACCGAGGAATGCGGCTTCCGTCACTACATGGCCGGCACCGGCATCGAGGTGATCGAGACGGATCTCGGCGAGCGCATCCAGCAGCTCGACAACGAGGAGCCGAGCCACGTGGTGGTGCCGGCCGTGCACAAGACCCGGTTCGACGTGGCGGAGGTCTTCTCCCGCACCATGGGCACCGACCCGGAGAACGACGACGCCCACTACCTCGCCGAGAGCCAGCGCATGCACACGCGCCCGCTCATCCTGGAGGCGGATGCGGGCCTCACCGGCTGCAACTTCGCCATCGCCGAGACCGGCACGGTGGTGACCTGCACCAACGAGGGCAACGCAGATCTTTCGGGCAACGTGCCCAAGCTCCAGATCCACTCCATCGGCATCGAGAAGCTGATCCCGCGCATCGAGCATCTCGGCGTGTTCCTGCGCCTGCTCTCGCGCTCGGCGCTCGGCTCGCCCATCACCCAGTACACCTCGCATTTCCGCAAACCGCGGACTGGCTCGGCCATGCACTACGTGCTGGTCGACAACGGCCGCTCCGAACGCCTCGGCATGGAGGAGTTCTGGACCTCGCTGAAATGCATCCGCTGCGGCGCCTGCATGAACACCTGCCCGGTCTACCGGCGCTCGGGGGGCCTCTCCTACGGCGCCACCTATTCGGGGCCGATCGGGCTGATCATCGACCCGACCTTCAACAAGCGGAAATATTCGACCCTGCCGTTCTCCTCGACCATGAACGGGAGCTGCACCAACGTCTGCCCGGTGAAGATCAACATCCACGAGCAGATCTTCGCCTGGCGCAAGGTGCTGGCGGAAGAGCACCAGATCCCGCTCCTGAAGCAGGGCATGATGAAGGCGGCGGGCCAGGTGCTGAGCCGTCCGGCGACCTACCGCGCGGCCATCGGCGCCGCCGATTCCGCCCTCAAGGTGCTGCCGCGCTTCGCCGTCTACAACCCGCTCAACACCTGGGGGAAGGGCCGCGAGATGCCCGAGGCCCCGCGCCAGACCTTCCACGCCTGGTACAAGCAGAACCGCATGACGAAGCAGAAGACGGACGGCACGAAATGAGCGTCCGCGAAGACACCCTGGCGCGCATCCGCCGGAACCGGCCGGCCGGCGCGTATCCGCTGCCGGAGGTGCCGCTGTTCGCCCCCCTCGTCGGCGACGATCTCGTGGCCGAGTTCGGCGAGCGCCTGAAGCGCATGGGCGGCAAGCTCGCCGAACCGGTGTCCGGCGGCGACCTCTTCGCCAGCGTGCGCGAGCGCCTGGACGGCGCGGCGGTCATCGCCTCCGCCGTGCCGGAGATCGCGGGCAACCGCGACCTCGGCGCCGTCGCCCGGCCGCAGGACCTCGCCGACGTCGACGTCGCCATCGTGCGGGCGGTGTTCGGGGTGGCCGAGACCGGCTCGGTGCTGTTCACGCAGGCCGAGTTGCAGGTGAACGCGGTCGCCTACCTCGCCCAGCACCTCGTGGTGCTCCTCGACCCGGCCGACATCCTGGTGAACATCCAGGCGGCCTATCGCCGCCCGGATTTCGCCCGCGCCGCCTACGCCGTGCTCCACACCGGCCCCTCGGCCACCGCCGACATCGAGGGCGTGCTGATCCACGGCGCGCAGGGGGTGCGCTCGCTCACCGTGATCCTGGCGCCGCGGGGCTGAGGATACCCTTCGCGACGTTGCCCGCACAGGCGCGATCCTTGCTATGCTGACGGCCATGACTCGACGGCGATGACCCGACAGCAAGGAGCGGATGGTGCGCTATCAACTGGGCTGCAATCTATCCTACAACATCCTCTCGGACACGACCTTCATCTTCAACCTCGAAGTCGCGCGCCTGCGCAGCGTCGAGATCCTCAGTGAAAGCCTGGTCCTGTCGCCGAACCTGAAGCGCGACATCTACGTCACCCCCGATCTCCAGAACCGCTATCTCGGCGTCAACGTGCCGGTGGGGCAGTTCGCGCTCGAATACAACGCCGAGGTCGAGCTCACCGTGCACCGGGCCGACCCGGCGACCATCAACGAGACCCCGATCGCGCAGCTGCCCCTCGACATCCTGCCCTTCCTGCTGCCGAGCCGCTTCGTCTCCTCCGACCGGCTGACGCCCTTCGCGCTCGCCGAGTTCGGCGCCCTGCCGAAGGGCCACCAGCGCGTCAACGCGATCTGCAACTGGATCCACGACCACCTGACCTACCAGCCGGGCACCAGCGACGGCGAGACCACCGCCGACGAGAGCCTGCTGAAGCGAGCCGGCGTCTGCCGCGACTTCGCCCATATCGGCACCGCCTTCTGCCGGGCGCTGGGCATCCCCGCCCGCTTCGTCAGCTGCTACGCCCACGGCCTCGTCCCGAGCGACTTCCACGCGGTGTTCGAGGCCTATCTCGACGGGCGCTGGTGGCTGTTCGACGCCACGCGCCAGGCCGACCTCGACGGCCTCGTGCGGATCGGCGTCGGGCGCGACGCCGCCGAGATCGCCTTCTCGACGCCCTGGGGCAACATGCAGCCCGTCAACCAGCAGATCCGCATCGTGCGGGCGGACGGGCAGGGCAGCCCGGCTCAGCGCACCGTCGACGCGATCTCCACCGAGGAGCCGGCCCCGCACGCCGGCGCGGCCTGACGGACAGGGGCGGCTTCCTCTGAGGCTGCCGGCGGCTCCCTCTGAGGCGGCCGCGGCCTTGCCGAAGCTGCCGGCGGCCTTGCCGAAGCTGCCGGCGGCTCCCCGAACCTGCCGGCGGCCTTGCCGAAGCGGGCACGGGCGCGATGTGGATCGTTCAGGGAGGGCATCGCGCCATGGCCTATCGTCACGTCGTCGGTCCGCGGACCCACGTCTTCGCCGATCTCGCGACCCTGATGGCCAAGGCGACGCCGGTGCGGTCCGGCGACCGGCTCGCGGGCGTGGCGGCCGAATCCGCCGAGGAGGAGGTGGCCGCGCGCTGGTGCCTCGCCGATGTCCCCTTGAGCGAGATCCTGGCGAGGCCCCTGATTCCCTACGAGGCCGACGACGTCACCCGGCTCATCCTCGACACCCACGACGCGGCTTCCTTCGCCGAGATCGCCCATCTCACCGTCGGGGACTTTCGCGAGTTCCTGCTCACCGCCCCGTCGGAGACCCTGGCGCGCATCGCCCCCGGCGTCACGCCCGAGATCGCGGCGGCGGTCTGCAAGATCATGCGCAACCAGGACCTGATCCTGGTGGCCCGCAAGTGCCGGGTGGTCACGCGCTTTCGCAACACCATCGGGCTTCCCGGGCGCCTCGCGGTACGGCTGCAGCCCAACCATCCCACCGACGACGCCGCGGGCATCACCGCCTCGATCCTCGACGGGCTGTCCTACGGCTGCGGCGACGCGGTGATCGGCCTCAACCCGGCCTCCGACTCCGTGTCGACCCTGAGCGGCCTGCTCCATCTCTTCGACGACCTGATCGGGCGCCTGGAGATCCCGACGCAGGGCTGCATCCTCACCCACGTCACCACGACGATCGAGGCCATGAACCGGGGCCTGCCCGTCGACCTGGTGTTCCAGTCGATCGCCGGCACGCAAGGGGCCAATGCGAGCTTCGGCGTCACCCTGCCGATCCTCAAGGAGGCGCACGAGGCGGCCCTGGCGCTCAAGCGCGGCACGGTGGGCGACAACTGCATGTATTTCGAGACCGGGCAGGGCTCGGCCCTCTCGGCCGGCCAGCACCACGGCATCGACCAGCAGACCCTGGAGGCTCGCGCCTACGCGGTGGCGCGGCCGTTCCGGCCCCTCCTGGTCAACACGGTGGTGGGCTTCATCGGGCCGGAATACCTCTACGACGGCAAGGAGATCATCCGGGCCGGCCTGGAGGACCATTTCTGCGGCAAGCTGATGGGCGTGCCGCTCGGCGTGGACGTCTGCTACACCAATCACGCCGAGGCCGACCAGAACGACATGGACACCCTGCTGACCCTGCTGGGGGCGGCCGGCTGCAACTTCATCATGGGCGTACCCGGCGCCGACGACGTGATGCTGAACTACCAGTCCACCTCGTTCCACGATTCGCTCTACCTGCGCGAGGTGCTCGGCCTGAAGCGCGCCCCGGAATTCGAGGCCTGGCTGGCGCGGATCGGGCTCACCGACGCCGACGGCGCCCTGCTGCCGGAGGGACCGAGCGCCCGCCTCATCGCCGCCGCGCCGGGCCTGGCCCGGTCGGGCCTGGCCGCATGAGCGCCGACCGCTCCGGGGACGAGCCCGATCCCTGGGTCCGGCTCGCCCGGCTCACCCCCGCCCGCATCGGCCTCGGCCGGGTCGGCTCCGGCCTGCCGACCCGGGAGGTCCTGCGCTTCGGCCTCGCCCACGCCCAGGCCCGGGACGCGGTGCACACGCCCCTCGACGCCGAGGCGGTGGCCGCCGGCATCGCCGCCCTCGGGTTCGCGACGATCCCCGTGGCCTCCGCCGCCCCGGACCGGGCGGGCTACCTGCGCCGGCCGGACCTCGGCCGCGCCCTGACGGCGGAGGGCGCCGCGGCGCTCGCCGCCCGCAGCGACGGCCCCGTGGACCTCGCCCTCGTGGTCGCCGACGGGCTCTCGGCCCGGGCCGTGCACGAGGGGGCGGCGGGCTTCCTCGCCGCCTTCAAGCCCCATCTCGACCGTGCCGGCCGGCGCCTCGCACCCGTCGTGGTGGCGACGCTGGCGCGGGTGGCCCTGGGCGACGGCATCGGCGCGGCGTTGAAGGCCCGCGCCGTGGTGGTGATCATCGGCGAGCGGCCCGGCCTGTCCTCGCCGGACAGCCTCGGGCTCTACCTCACCTTCGACCCGCGGGTGGGGCGCTCGGACGCCGAGCGCAACTGCATCTCGAACGTGCGCCCGGCCGGGCTCTCGCACGACCTCGCCGCGTTCAAGCTCGACTGGCTCCTGACCCAGGCCTTCGCGCTGGGCCTCTCCGGCGTGACCCTGAAGGACGGCAGCGGGCCGGCCCTGGACGCGGCCCCGGACCCGACCCTGCTCGGCGGCGGATCGCAGGCGGAGACGGACCCGGCCTGAAGCGGCGATCCGATTCCCGTGGGGTCCGCGACCCCGCCGGCGCCTCACCACGGACCCGGGAGATCTCGCGGTCGGCTCACGATCCCCGGCCGAGGAGGGCGGGCAGGGACCCGGCCGCCCGGACGCGCGGCCCGGCGATGGAATCGGCCGTCGCATCGGCCAGTTCGGACGATAGCCCGCGCCGAAGCGTGGCTGTGGCGGGGTCGCAACACCCCGAAAGCATCCCGACTTTGCCTTGGGAGACCCCTCTCGCCGCCGCGATCCCGCCATAAACCGGGACCACCTCAGCAAGTGCGGTAAACGATAGTTCCCCCAACGCTTTACCGCGGAGTTCAGACGCTTTCCGAGAAACGGTCCGGTGGGGCCGCGCGCCGTGGCTGTCCACGGAGCGCACCCATCTGTTCGCGGTCGCTCCGAACCCACACATGCGTATCGGGCCGGGGTGGTGAGACGAACGATGGACGCGCGTAAAACCGACAAGTCGAAGCTTCCCAGCCGTCACGTCACGGAGGGGCCGGAGCGCGCTCCCCACCGCTCGTATCTCTATGCCATGGGCTTGACCCGCGAGCAGATTCACCAGCCGCTGGTGGGCGTCGCCTCCTGCTGGAACGAGGCCGCACCCTGCAACATCTCGCTGATGCGCCAGGCGCAGGCGGTGAAGAAGGGCGTCTCGGCCGCCAACGGCACCCCGCGCGAGTTCTGCACCATCACGGTGACGGACGGCATCGCCATGGGCCATGCCGGCATGCGCGCCTCGCTGCCCTCCCGCGAGGTCATCGCCGATTCCGTCGAGCTGACCATGCGCGGCCATGCCTACGACGCCCTCGTGGGTCTGGCCGGCTGCGACAAGTCCCTGCCCGGCATGATGATGTCGATGGTGCGCCTCAACGTGCCGGCGATCTTCATCTATGGCGGCTCGATCCTGCCCGGCTCGTTCCGCGGCCGCCCGGTGACGGTGCAGGACCTGTTCGAGGCGGTGGGCAAGGTCGCGGTCGGCGACATGTCCCTCGACGATCTCGACGAGCTGGAGCAGGTCGCCTGTCCTTCGGCCGGCGCCTGCGGCGCGCAGTTCACCGCCAACACCATGGCCACCGTCTCCGAGGCCATCGGCCTCGCGCTGCCCTACTCGGCCGGCGCGCCGGCGCCCTACGAGATCCGCGACAGATTCTGCATGACCGCGGGCGAGAAGGTGATGGAGCTCATCGCCAAGAACATCCGTCCGCGCGACATCGTCACCCGCAAGAGCCTGGAGAACGCGGCGGCCGCCGTCGCGGCCTCGGGCGGCTCGACCAACGCGGCCCTGCACCTGCCGGCGATCGCCCACGAGTGCGGCATCAAGTTCGACCTGTTCGACGTGGCCGAGGTGTTCAAGCGGACGCCCTACATCGCCGACCTGAAGCCGGGCGGACGCTACGTGGCCAAGGACATGTTCGAGGTCGGCGGCATCCCGCTTCTGCTGAAGACGCTTCTCGACCACGGCTTCCTGCACGGCGACTGCATGACGGTCACCGGCCGCACCATGGCGGAGAACATGGAGAAGGTGCAGTGGAACCCGGACCAGGACGTGGTCCGCTCCGCCGGCACGCCCCTGACCCCCACCGGCGGCGTCGTCGGCCTGCGCGGCAACCTCGCGCCGGAGGGCGCCATCGTGAAGGTGGCGGGCATGTCGGAGGAGAAGCAGGTCTTCACCGGCCCGGCCCGCGTCTTCGACGGCGAGGAGGCCTGCTTCGAGGCCGTCCAGAAGCGCACCTACAAGGAGGGCGAGGTCCTCGTCATCCGCTACGAGGGTCCGAAGGGCGGCCCCGGCATGCGCGAGATGCTCTCCACCACCGCGGCCCTCTACGGCCAGGGCATGGGCGACAAGGTCGCGCTGATCACCGACGGGCGCTTCTCCGGCGCCACCCGCGGCTTCTGCGTCGGCCATGTCGGACCCGAGGCCGCCATCGGCGGTCCGATCGGCCTGATCCGCGACGGCGACGTGATCACCCTCGACGCCATCAAGGGCACCCTCGACGTGGCGGTCTCCGACGCGGAGTTCGCCCAGCGCCGGGCCGCCTGGACCCCGCGCACCAACTCGGCCACCTCCGGCTACCTGTGGAAGTACCAGCAGACCGTGGGTCCGGCGGTGAACGGCGCGGTGACCCATCCGGGCGGCGCCGAGGAGACGCACACCTATGCGGACATCTAGGACAGCCCTCGGCCGCGCCGTGCGGCCGGCCTGGGCCGCCCGGGATCGGCCGCTGGCACGCATGGGCCGGCGGCTCGCCGCGGCGGCGGGGCTCCTGCTCCTCGGCCTGGCTCCGGCGGCGGCCCTCGACGCCACCGCCCGGACGCCCGTGCCGAGCGGTGGCTACCGCAGCGCCCGCGAGGCCCTGCGCATGGGCGTGCGCGACTACAATGCGGGCGACAAGGAAGGCGCCGCCCGCGCCCTCGAATACGCCGCCGACCAGGGCCACGCCCTGGCGCTGTGGAAGCTCGGGCGCATGTATGCCGAGGGCGACGGCGTGCCCCACGACGACCTAAAGGCGTTCGAGTTCTTCTCGCGCATCGCCGACGACACCACGGACGAGGGGCCGGACGCCCAGAACTCGGGCGTGGTCGCGAGCGCCTTCACGGCGCTCGGCGCCTACTTCCTGGACGGGATCAAGGGCACCTACGTGCGCCCGAATCCCGAGCGCGCCTACGACATGTTCAACTACGCGGCCTCGTATTTCGGCGACCCGAACGCCCAGTACAATCTCGGCCGGCTCTACCTCGACGGCACCGGCGTCGACACCGACGCGCGCCAGGCCGCGCGCTGGTTCAATCTCGCCGCGGAGAAGGGCCACGCCCCGGCCCAGGCCCTGCTCGGCCAGCTTCTCGTCAACGGCCTGGGCGTGCCGGCCCAGCGTGCCCGCGGGCTGATGTGGCTCTCCATGGCCCGGGACGCCGCGCAGGGCCGCAAGGACGACTGGATCGTCGCCCTCTACGAGAAGACCTGGGCCTCGGCCAGCGAGGAGGACCGCGCCGCCGCGGTGGCGCAGGCCTCCCAGAGTTCCGCCCAGGTCACCGGGTCGGCGCGCCGGCGGCGCTGACCCGCGGGAAGGGCGTCGCCCACGCGGACGGTCGGTTCGGGGACGGTCAGTTCGGGGACGTCCGGGCCGCGAGCGCCGTCACGAAGGACGGCCGGGCCAGGGTGGCGGTGACGTAGCCGGCGAGCTTCGGCCAGCGCCCGGCATCGACGGATTCCCCGGCCAGATGCAGGTTGTGGAAGCCGGTCGCCACCGAGATGTCCGCGATGCCGAAAGCGTCGCCCACGAGGTAGGGTCCGTCGATCTGCCCCTCGAGATAGTCGTAGATCTTCGGCAGGTCCTCGGTCAGCGCCTTGGCGACGGCGGCCTCGTCGCCGGGCTTCCCCAGCAGCTTCGGCTTCACCACCCGGTTGGCGAAGGGGGCGATGATGGCGTCGAACATCTCGGTGTCGCCGTACTTGTCGAACCAGATCGCGCGGCCGCGCGCCTCGGCCTCGGACGGAAACAGCGCCGGACTCGGAAACTTGGCCTCGAGATAGGTCAGGATCGCCGAGGAATCGGCGAGCAGGAAGCCGTCGTCGTCGAGGGCGGGAATCTTGCCGAGCGGGCTCGCCGCCTGGAACGCCGGGTCCTTGGCGTGGAAGAACAGCGGGATGTGCTCCGCCTCCCGGCCCTTCTCGGCCAGGGCGACGAGGACCTTGCGGACGTAGGGCGAATAGCCGGTGCCGTAGAGTTTCACGCGGGTTTGCCTCCATGTGGGGGGATCGGTGCTGGCCCAACCCACGGGAGACGGGATCGTTCGCTCACGCGTCGGTGAGTTCCGCCGTCACCGGCACGTGGTCGGAGGGCTTCTCCAGGCCGCGCAGGTGCTTCTGCACCGAGGCCGAGAGCAGGCGGTCGGCGGCCTGGGGCGAGAGCAGGAGGTGGTCGATCCGGATGCCGGCATTCCGGTTCCAGGCCCCCGCCTGGTAGTCCCAGAAGGTGTAGAGGCCTGGCCGCGGGTCGCAGGCCCGCAGGGCGTCGGTGTAGCCCTCGGCGAGGAGCGCCCGGAACGCCGCCCGGCTCCGCGGCAGGAACAGGGCGTCCGCGCGCCAGGCCTCGGGGTCGGCGGCATCCTCCGGCTCGGGAATGACGTTGTAGTCGCCGGCCAGCACCACCGCCTCTTCGGCCTCGCGCAGGCCCTGCGCGTGGCGCCGCAGCCGCTCCAGGAAGCCGAGCTTGTAAGGGTATTTCGGGCTGTCGACCGGATTGCCGTTGGGCAGGTAGATCGAAGCGACGCGCACGGGACGCACAGCGTCGCCGGAGACCAGCGCCTCGATGTAGCGGGCCTGCTCGTCGCTGTCGTCGCCGGGCAGCCCGCGGCGGATCTCGGACATCGCGAGAGGCGCGCGCACCAGCAGGGCGACGCCGTTATAGGCCTTCTGGCCCAGGGTCTCGACGGCGTAGCCCGCCGCTTCGATCTCCGCCCGGGGAAAGCCTTCGTCCTGGCATTTCAGCTCCTGCAGGCAGACCACGTCGGGCTTGGCCTCGTCGAGGAAGCCGACGAGGTGGCCGACGCGCTGCTTGATCGAATTGACGTTCCAGGTGGCGATCCGCATGGGCTGGGAGTCTCTGAGGGTCTTTGCGCGAGGGTGTCCGTCATCGGGCCTTCGCTTCGGGCTGGCAAGACGTCACGGATCGCGGGGCGGACGGATGGGGGCCGGATGGCCGGGCACTGGCTGACACCGATCTACGCCTATTGCGAGCGCAGCGATCCCGGCTTCTGGGCGGAGCCGGTCAACGCCCTGTCCAACGGCGCCTTCCTGGTCGCCGCTGGCCTGGCGGCGTGGCGCGTGCGCCGGGCCGGCACGGGGGATGTCCCGGCCCTCCTGCTCAGCGCCCTGGTGGCGGTGGTGGGCCTCGGCTCGTTCCTGTTCCACACCCTCGCGGTGCAGTGGTCGCTGCTGGCCGACGTCATCCCGATCGCGCTGTTCATCGACGCCTATTTCCTCCTGGCGATGCGCCGCTTCTTCGGCCTCGGCCTCATGGCGGCGCTGGCCGCCACCCTGGGCTTCGCCGCCTTCAACATCGGCCTGGAGCCGGCCCTCGACGGGCTGACGGGCCGGTCGATGGAGGCGCTCACCAACGGCTCGATCGGCTACGCTCCGGCGATCCTGGCGCTGGCGGGCGTCGCCGCCGGCCTGCTGGCGTCGCAGGGCCGCCCCCTCGGCCCGGTCCGGCGCGAGGCCGGACGGGCGCTCCTCGGGGTCGCCGCGCTGTTCGCCGTCTCGCTCGCCTTCCGCACCCTCGACCGGGCGGTCTGCCCGGCCTGGCCGCTGGGAACCCACGCCCTCTGGCACGTCCTCAATGCCGGGGTGCTCCACGCGCTGATCGCCGTCGCGGCCCGCTACCGCGAACGCCGATCGTAACGCCGCGGGTCCGCGACGGCCGGGCGTTTTGTTGCGCGCCCCGGCAAATCGTTGCAGAAGATCGGGCCGCGTCGAGCGCGGCAATCGCCTCCGCCGACCGACGCCAAGGCCCCGCGCCGCCGCCGGACGCGGCAGGTCCCGGATGCGGCAGGCCTCCTACGCGACAGAGTGACGGAACACACCCATGACACAGAGCCTTCGCCTCGGCGTTGCCGGCCTCGGCACCGTCGGCGCCGCCGTCGTCCGGATGGTCGCCCGCCGGGCCGAGGCCCTGGGCCAGACCAGCGGTCGGACGATTCGGGTCACTGCCGTCTCGTCGCGCGACCGCAGCCGCGACCGCGGCCTCGACCTCGCCGGCGTGGCCTGGTTCGACGATCCCGTCGCCCTGGCGCGCTCGGGTGAGGTCGATTGCGTGGTCGAGCTCATCGGCGGCGCCGAGGGCCCGGCCCGGGAGACGGTGGAGGCGGCCCTGGCCGCCGGCAAGCACGTGGTCACCGCCAACAAGGCCCTGCTGGCCAGGCACGGCGCGGCGCTCGCCCGGCAGGCCGAGGCGGCGGGGGTGGCGCTGGCCTACGAGGCCTCCGTCGCCGGCGGCATCCCGGTGATCAAGGCCCTGCGCGAGGGCCTGACCGGCAACGCCGTCTCGCGCGTCTACGGAATCATGAACGGCACCTGCAACTACATCCTCACCCGGATGGAGCGCGAGGGCCTGACCTTCGAGGCCTGCCTCAAGGACGCCCAGGCGCTCGGCTATGCCGAGGCCGACCCGACCTTCGACGTCGAGGGCTTCGACACCGCCCACAAGCTCGCGATCCTGACGAGCCTCGCCTTCGGCACCGAGGTCGATGCCGAGGGCGTCTCCGTCGAGGGCATCTCGGCGATCCAGCCCCTCGACCTGACCATGGCCGAGGAGCTCGGCTACCGGATCAAGCTGCTGGGCGTCGCGCAGGTCGCGGCCGGGGGCATCGAGCAGCGGGTGCACCCGACCATGGTGCCGAAATCCTCCGCCATCGCCCAGGTCATGGGCGTGACCAACGCGGTCACCATCGACGCGGACGCGGTCGGTGAACTCACCCTGATCGGCCCCGGCGCCGGCGGCGAGGCCACCGCCTCGGCCGTGGTCTCGGACATCACCGACATCGCCGCCGGCACCCGTCGCCCGACCTTCGGACGGCCCTCGGCCGCCCTGAGCCCGTCCCAGCGCGTCGCCATGCAGCGGCACGAGGGCGGCTACTACATCCGCCTCACCGTGCACGATCGCCCCGGCGTCGCCGCGGGCGTGGCCACGCGGATGGCCGAGCGCGACATCTCCATCGAGAGCATCCTGCAGCGCCGGTCCGAGAGCGCGGCCTCGAAGGACCCGCACGGCCGCTCGGGCCAGCCGGTCCCCCTGGTCCTCATCACCTACGCCGCCACCGAGGGTACGATCCGGGACGCCCTGGACGCCATCGCGGGCGACGGCCTGCTCGCCGAGGCGCCCCAGCTGATCCGGATCGAGCGCGAATAGCGCCGGCTGCGTCTGCAAACGGACGATCGGTGGACGAACGAAGAAAAGTGCGTGCGACTGGCGAAACTTAGTGCCTCACTCGCATTTTAGTTCATAAGGGGCGCCCGAGAGAGGCGCAGGGGCGCGAGGCTCATATGTCCGGTGGCAACTTGGAATCGCGCGCGCCGGTGGCGCGGTCCCTGACCCTCGAGCTGGCGCGCGTCACCGAGCGCGCGGCCATCGCCGCCGCGCGCCTGCGCGGGCAGGGCCGCGAGAAGGAGGCCGACCAGGCCGCCGTCGACGCGATGCGCCTCGAACTCAACCTCCTGCCCATCGACGGCACCGTGGTGATCGGCGAGGGCGAGCGCGACAACGCCCCGATGCTCTACATCGGCGAGCGCCTCGGCACCGGCGACGGCCCGAAGGTCGACATCGCCGTCGACCCCCTGGAGGGCACCACCCTCTGCGCCAAGGACATGCCCGGCGCCATCGCGGTGACGGCCCTGGCGGAGGCCGGCTCCCTGCTCGCCGCCCCCGACGTCTACATGCAGAAGATCGCCATCGGTCCCGGCTATCCGGCCGGCCTCGTCGACCTCGACGCCAGCCCGGCGGACAACATCGGCGCGCTCGCCCGGCACAAGGGCGTCGACCCGGCCCAGATCACCGCGATCATCCTCGACCGCCCGCGCCACATGCAGCTCGTGGCCGCCGTGCGCGCGACGGGGGCCGGTATCCGCCTGATCTCGGACGGCGACATCGCCGGCATCATCCACACCGCCAATGCCGATGCGACCGGAGCCGACATCTATCTCGGCATCGGCGCGGCCCCCGAGGGCGTCATCGCCGCCGGCGTACTCCGCTGCATCGGCGGCCACATGCAAGGGCGCCTGATCCTCGACAGCCATGACAAGCGCGAGCGCGCCGCCCGGATGGGCATCAGCGATCCCAACCGGAAGTACGAGCTGCACGACTTGGCCCGCGGCGACGTCATCGTCGCCGCCACCGGCGTCACCGACGGCGCCCTGCTCAGGGGCGTCCGGTTCCGACCCGGCCTGATCGAGACCGAGACCGTGGTCTACCGTTCCGCCAGCGGCACGGTCCGACGCATGCTCTGCGAGCACCGCCTGCTCGGCGAGGTCTGAGGCGGCGAGGCCGGGCGCGATGCGCGCGGCCCGAACCCCGCCGGATCCGATGTTCTCGAAGCCGGATCTACTGCATTCGGCGGCCGGCCGGGGCGCGATCGGCCTCACCATTGGCCAAATCGACGCCGTCTCGGCCTGTATAGGCACCCAAAGTCGGCGCAATGCCGCCATCAAATTGCCGATTCGGCCGACTGAGATGGCCATCGTGACGGCCGAATACTTCCGAGTTCGTCACTCGCGCCCGAAATGGCACGGATGGAGGGACCGGCATCGGCGCCGGCCCGGAACGGCGGATCGCGCTGATCATGATCGACCTTGCCAGAAGCCACGACGTGACGGGCCACGACACGATGGGCCACGATCCGCGGACCGGCGATGCCGGGGCCTCCCCGCGGCGGTCGGGCCTCGCCGTCGGCGGAACGCTGGCGCTGGCCGTCCTCCTCGGCGGCGGCCTGGCCTACTGGTCCCGTCACCCGGTCCCGGTCCGGGACGATGCCGTGGCGGCCGGCGCGACGATCACGGCGGAGCCGGACGCGGCGCAGGTCGCCGGCGGGCCAGGACCCGCGACGCAGGCCGAGGGTGAACCCGCCGCCCAGGCGCAGGGCGAGGCGCCGGACCCCGCGGAGGAGACCGCCGTGGCGGCCGCGACGCCCGAGCCTTCGCCGCCGGACGCCGGTCCGGCGCCATCCACCCTCGCCGCCGTCGCCGAGCCCCTGGCGCCGCGGCTGGTCCCGCTCCCGGTGCCGCGCCCCCCCGAATTCCGTGCGGGCCGGGCCTCGTCCCGCCCGGCGCGCGCCGCGGCGCGTCAGACCCCGCCCGCCGCCGCAGCCCCGCCGGAGGACACCCGCTCCTTCGTCGAGAGGCTGTTCGGCATCGAGAACCCGGAGCCGCCGCGGCTCGCCTACGCGGCCCTGGAGACCAAGCCCGCCGACGACGTCTTCCGCAGGGCGCTGAATCTGGTGCCGCGCAGCGGCACCGGCGGGGTCGCGGTCTACGACATCCGCGCCAAGGTGGTGACGCTCCCGAACGGCGAAAAGCTCGAGGCGCATTCGGGCCTCGGCGAGAGCATGGACGACCCCGCGCACGTGCATGTCCGGATGAAGGGCCCGACCCCTGTCGGCACCTACGACATCACCGAGCGCGAGCAGCCCTTCCACGGCGTCCGCGCCCTGCGCCTCAATCCCGTCGGGGGGCCGGAGGCGGTGCACGGCCGGGTCGGCCTCCTCGCGCACACCTACATGCTCGGGGCGAGCGGCGCCTCGAACGGCTGCGTCTCGTTCAAGAACTACGAGAAGTTCCTGCAGGCCTACCTGCGCGGCGAGGTTCAGCGCCTGATCGTGGTCGCCGGCGGCTAGCGCCGCCGGACGCGCGCGTTCGCGGAAACCTCGGCCTCCGCCCGCGCCCCCGATCCCTCCGGGACCGGGCCGGCGCGCCGGATCTCCCGGCTTTACGAGGGCCTAGTTGAACAACGAGCCGACGCCGCCCTGGACGCGGCCGAGGCCCTGCTTGGCGACCGGGTTGCCGGGCTCGATCTGCGCGGCGCGCTGGTAGCTCTCCACCGCTTCCTTCTTGCGGTTGGACTTCTCGTAGGCGAGGCCGCGATAGGCCCAGGAGGTGGCGTCCTTGTTGTTGACGTTGAGCGCCGCGTTGTAGTCCTCGATCGCCTTGTCGTACTGGTTGGTGGCGATCAGACTCTGGCCGCGGGCGGCATAGGGGGCCGCCACGAAGGGGTTGCGGTCGATGGCGGCGTCGAAATCCGCGATGGCCTGGGTGTTCTGGCCCTGCTTCTGACGAACGAGGCCGCGGGCGTGATAGGCCTCGGCCGATTCCGGCGCGAGGCGGATCGCCTGGTTCAGGTCTGAGGTGGCGCCCTCGAGGTCGCCCTGGGCGCGCAGCACGTTGGCGCGGCCGATATAGGCGGGGGCGTAGTTCGGGTCGGCCGCGATGGACTTCGAGAAATCCTGCAGCGCGGCGTCGTTGCGGCCGATCTGGCGGTTGGCCAGGGCGCGGTTGTTGTAGGCGGAGGCCGAGTTCGGATCGATCTGCACCGCCTTGGTGAAGTCGCCGATGGCGTCGTTGAACTGACCGGCCCGGGCATAGGCCGCGCCGCGCGTGACGTAGGCCGCCGCGTCGTTGGGGTTGCGCTGGATCACGTCGCTGAGCGACGCGATGTTGACCGTGGTGGCCCCCGTCTGGTCCGATTCGAGCACGGCGAACTGGCGCGACGCGGTGGCGCCGCCGCCATAGGTCTCGCAGCCGGCCAGGGCGGCCGCCACGAGCGCCGTGGCCCCGATCAGCCCCGCCTTCGATGCCCGCAGCTTCAAAACCGTCATGGTCCTCGCTCCCCCCGGCGTCGCGCGCGACACCGCCCCCGAATCGATCGTATCCCTCGCCGGCGCCCGCATGGTCGGGGCCGATCGCGCCGGCACCATCCCGCATCGCGGTGAATGGGCGCTTAAAGTCGGCGACGGGTTCCGCTCAAGCGGTTGGATGTGGCGAAGGTATGGCCCGCCGCGCGCACCGGCCCGAAACGGCCGGCGGAGCCGTCAGTTGCCGGACCCGTGTCGCAATCGGGCCGCGGTTCGGAAGGCCTTCAGGGCTTCGGCAGCAGCCGGGTGACGTGACCCATCTTGCGGCCGGGCCGGGCCTCGCCCTTGCCGTAGAGGTGGAGCTGCGCCCCCGGCTGGCCCAGGATCGCGGCCCAGTCGTCGACGTCGCCGCCGATGAGGTTGTGCATTTCCACCGCCATGCCGCCGACCCGGGCCGAATCGCCCAGCGGCCAGCCGCAGACCGCCCGGACGTGCTGGGCGAATTGCGAGGTCGTCGCGCCCTCGATGGTCCAGTGCCCGGAATTGTGGACCCGCGGGGCGATCTCGTTGACCACGACGCGGGCGGGACCGTCCGCCTGGGGCACCAGGAACATCTCGACGGCGAGCACGCCGACGTAGTCGAGCGCCTCGGCGATGCGGCGCGCGATGCCGATGGCGGCGGCCTCGGTCTGCGGCGCGATGCCGGGCGCGGGAACGCGCGTGACGGCGAGGATGTGGTCGCGGTGCTCGTTGGCGCAGGGATCGAAGGCCGCGAAGGCCCCGTCGGCCCCGCGGGCGGCGACCACCGACACCTCCGCCTCGAACGGCACGAACCCTTCGAGGATGCAGGGCGCGCCGCCGAATTCGGCCAGGATCGCAGCAGGATCGATCGCAGCAGGATCGATCGCGGCGGAATCGGATTCGCCCTCCGCGCGGATCATGCGCTGGCCCTTGCCGTCGTAGCCGAAGCGGCGGGTCTTCAGGACCGCCGGGCGGCCGATCTCGGCCAGCGCCCGGGCGAGGTCTTCGGCCGTGTCGACGGCGCGGAAGGGCGCGGTCTCGATGCCGAGTTCGTTGATGAAGCGCTTCTCGGTCAGCCGGTCCTGGGTCGTGGCGAGCGCCGCGGCGTTCGGGTGCAGGGGCGCCTTCGCGGCCAGGGCCTCGGCGGCCTGCGCCGGGATGTTCTCGAACTCGTAGGTGACCACGTCGACGCTCGCGGCGAAGCGCGCCAGGGCCTCGACGTCGTCATAGGCCGCGACGGTGGCCTCGGCCGACACGTCGAAGGCCGGACTGTCCGCGTCGGGGGCGAAGACGTGGACCCGCAGGCCGTAATTCGCGGCCGCGAGGGCGATCATGCGCCCGAGCTGGCCGCCGCCCACGATGCCGAGGGTCGCGCCGGGGCGAAGGGAGGGGATCGGGGTCAAGGCGCGTCGCTTTTCACGGTAAGTCGCTTTGCGGGATCTCGGCGACGCTCGCGGTCTGCGCGGAGCGCCAGGCCTCGAGCCGCGCGGCGAGGGCCGGATCGGTGAGGGCGAGGATGGCGGCGGCGAGCAACGCGGCGTTGACCGCGCCCGCCCGGCCGATGGCCAGGGTGCCCACCGGGATGCCGGCGGGCATCTGAACGATGGAGAGCAGGCTGTCCTGGCCCGACAGGGCCTTCGATTCCACCGGGACGCCGAGGACGGGGAGGGGGGTCATCGCCGCCGTCATGCCGGGCAGGTGGGCGGCGCCGCCGGCGCCCGCGATCACCACCTGGAATCCTTCGGCCTTGGCGCCCTTGGCGAAGGCCACGAGGCGGTCGGGGGTGCGATGGGCCGAGACGATGCGGTCGTCATGGGCGACGCCGAGCGCATCCAGCGTCTCGGCGGCATGCCGCATGGTCGCCCAGTCCGACTGGCTGCCCATGATGATCGCGACCGGGGAGGCTCCCGCCATGGTCGTCAGATCCCTTCGCGATCAGGTGTTGAGACGGACCGTGCGACGCGCCGCGGCCCCTGGAACGCGGAATACAAAAGCGGTGGCGCGCCCGCAAGGCGGGGCCTCCGCGGCCCCGCGCCCGGTCAGGCGATGATGTCGGGGGTGATCTGGTCCTCGAGATACGAGATCCGGTCGCGCAGGGAGAGCTTGCGCTTCTTCAGGCGCTGGATCTGAAGCTGGTCGGCCACCACGCCGACCTCGAGGGCGTCGATCGCGCCGTCGAGATCGCGGTGTTCCTGCTTCAGCCGCGCCAACTCGTCGGCCGGTTCCACCGATGCATCGTTATCGAACTGGACCGCCATCGCACCTGATGCCCCGGGACGCTTTCGCGGCCGACCATGCGACAGCCGGCCGGCCTGGGCAAGAACCCGCCGCCCCTCCTGCACAAACATCCGCCTGCTCAAACATCCGTCAAGCCTGGCCGTCGATAGGCTTCGACAGCCGGCTGATCATATGCCAGTCTGGACCCGTCGAAACGAGACAGGAGACACAGCTCATGTCACTGCAGACGCACCTGACCCAGCTCGCCCGGAAGCACGAAGCCCTCGAGCGGGAAATCCACGACGCCACCCTCCGCCCATCGGCGAACGATCTGCAGATCGCAGAACTCAAGAGACGCAAGCTCCACCTCAAGGACGTGATGAACCGCCTGCGAAGCGAATCCGACCAGCTGCATTAGCGGCCGTTCCGGCCCCACATCCTAATCTCTAGAGCGTTCGCCGCCGCCGCTGGTCTCCAGGGCGGCGGTCTTCGTTTCCGCTATCCTCGCGCCGCGGGTCTCCAGGGCGGCGGTCTTCGTTTCCGCTATCCTCGCGCCGCCGGTCTCCAGGGCGGCGGTCTTCGTTTCCGCTATCCTCGCGCCGCCGGTCTCCGGAGCGGCGGTTTTCGTTTCTCCCCAGTCCGGGCAGGATGGCGAAGCGGCCCGGCGGCGTAAATTCCGGTAGAGTGCGGAGAAACCGGCATCCACGACCGGTCGCGCAGGATACGCCATGGACGCCACGCCCCCCGCCCCGAATCCGCTGCCCGGCTCCTACGCCGAGGTCCATGCGGCCTCCCTGCGCGATCCCGAGGCGTTCTGGCTCGATGCGGCCCGGGCGATCGACTGGGCGAGCGCGCCGACCCGCGCCTTCGACGGGGCGGCCGGCGCCTACGGCCGCTGGTTCCCCGACGCCTCCCTGAACGCCTGCCACAACGCCGTGGACCGGCACGCGGAGGGGGGCCGCGGCGACCAGGCCGCGATCCTCTACGATTCGCCCGTCACCGGCACGAAGCGTCGGATCACCTACGCGGAGCTGCGCGATTCGGTGGCCGCGCTCGCCGGGGTGCTCCGCGACCTCGGGGTCGGCCGGGGCGACCGGGTGGTGATCTACATGCCGATGGTGCCCGAGGCGCTGTTCGGCATGCTGGCCTGTGCCCGCCTCGGGGCGGTGCATTCCGTGGTGTTCGGCGGGTTCGCCGCCAACGAACTCGCGATCCGCATCGAGGATGCCGCGCCCAAGGTGGTGCTCGCGGCCTCCTGCGGCATCGAGCCGAGCCGGGTCGTCGCCTACAAGCCTCTCCTCGACGCCGCCCTCGCGGCCTCCGCGCACAAGCCGGCGGCCTGCCTGATCCTGCAGCGCCCGCAGGCCGCGGCCGACCTCGTGCCGGGGCGCGACCACGACTGGGCCGAGACGGTGGCGCGGGCGAGAGCCGAGGGCCGGCGCGCCGAATGCGTGAGCGTGGCGGCCGCCGACCCGCTCTACATCCTCTACACCTCCGGCACGACGGGGAAGCCCAAGGGCGTGGTGCGCGACACCGGCGGCTACTGCGTGGCGCTGACCTGGTCGATGCCCAACCTCTACGACGTGGCCCCGGGGGAGACCTATTTCTGCGCCTCCGACATCGGCTGGGTGGTGGGGCATTCCTACATCGTCTACGCGCCGCTCCTGCACGGCTGCACCACGGTGCTCTACGAGGGCAAGCCGGTGGGCACGCCCGATGCCGGAGCGCTCTGGCGGGTGGTGGCCGAATACGGCGCCGCCTGCCTGTTCACCGCACCGACCGCCCTGCGGGCGATCAAGAAGGACGACCCGCGCGCCGAGCGCGTCGGCGCCTACGACCTCTCGGCCTTCCGGTCCCTGTTCCTGGCCGGCGAGCGGGCCGACCCCGATTCGGTGGCCTGGGCGGAGCGCGCCCTCGGCCGGCCGGTCATCGACCATTGGTGGCAGACCGAGACCGGCTGGGCCATCGCGGGCAACCCCGTCGGCCTCGGCCGGCTGCCGGTCAAGCACGGCAGCGCCTGCGTGCCGATGCCGGGCTACGACCTCGCCGTCCTCGACGAGGCCGGCAAGCCGGTGCCGGCCGGAACGATGGGCACCATCGCCCTGCGGCTGCCCCTGCCGCCCGGCTGCCTGCCGACCCTCTGGGGCTCGGAGGCGCGCTTCCGCTCGAGCTACCTCGCCACGTATCCGGGCTGGTACGACACCTCGGATGCCGGCATCGTCGATGCCGACGGCTACGTCACCGTGCTGGGCCGCACCGACGACATCATCAACGTCGCGGGGCATCGGCTCTCCACCGGCGGCATGGAGGCGGTGCTGGCGAGCCACCCGGACGTGGCGGAATGCGCGGTGATCGGCATCCGCGACGCCCTCAAGGGCGAGCAGCCCTGCGGCTTCGTCGTGCTGAAATCGGGGGTGGACCGCCCGACCCGGGCGATCGAGGGCGAGCTCGTGGCCCTGGTGCGCGAGCAGATCGGCCCCGTCGCGGCCTTCAAGCTGGCCCTGACCGTGCAGCGGCTGCCGAAGACCCGGTCGGGGAAGATCCTGCGCGGGACCATGAAGCGCATCGCCGACGGCGAGCCCTGGACCACCCCGCCGACCATCGACGATGCCGGCGTCCTCGACGAGATCGGCGCCAGCCTCAAGGCGCGCGGGATTGGCGGCGGCTAGCCAAGCGCGCGCCGGCGCGCCACCTATGTGGGCATGCAGCCAAGCCGGAGCCCTTCATGACCGCCCGCCTGTTCGAGCCCCTGCGCCTCGACGACCTCACCCTCGAGAACCGCATCATCGTCGCGCCGATGTGCCAGTACTCGGCCCATGCGGGCCAGGCCGGCGACTGGCACCTCATGCATCTCGGGCAGATGGCGATGTCGGGGGCGGGGCTCCTCACCCTGGAGGCGACGGCGATCTCGCCCGAGGCGCGGATCTCGCCCACCGATCTCGGGCTCTATTCCGACGAGACCGAGCGGGCGCTGGGCCGGGTCCTCGACGCGGTGCGGGCTCACGCGCCGGTGCCGATCGCGATCCAGATCAACCATGCGGGCCGCAAGGCCTCCAGCCGCGCGCCCTGGGACGGCGGCGCCCAGATCGACCCGCAAGCGCCGGACGGCTGGCGCACGGAAGCGCCCTCGGCGCTGGCGCACGGAGAGGGCGAGACCGAACCCCACGCCCTCGATTCGGAGGGACTGAAGCGGATCCGCGACGGCTTCGTCGCCACGGCCAAGCGCGCCCTGCACCTCGGCATCGACGGTTTCGAGCTGCACGGGGCGCACGGCTACCTGCTGCACCAGTTCCTCTCGCCCCTCTCCAACCGGCGCACCGACCAGTATGGCGGCTCGCTCGCCAACCGGATGCGGTTCCCGCTGGAATGCTTCGAGGCGGTGCGGGACGCCGTGCCGGCGGGCAAGCCGGTCTGGATGCGCGTCTCGGCCACCGACTGGGTCGAAGGGGGCTGGACCCTGGAGGAGACGGTGGAGCTCGCCCACGCCCTGAAACGCCGGGGCTCGGCCGCGATCCACGTCTCCACCGGGGGCCTCTCCACCCGCCAGCAGATCCCGCTCTCGGCGGGCTACCAGGTGCCGTTCGCCGAGCGGATCAAGGCCGAGACCGGACTCACCACGATCGCGGTCGGGCTCATCACCGAGGCGGCGCATGCGGAATCGATCCTGGCCCAGGGCCAAGCCGACGCGGTCTCCCTGGCGCGCGCCCTGCTCTACGATCCCCGCTGGCCCTGGCACGCGGCGGCCGAGCTCGGCGCGCAGGTGCGCGCGCCCCGCCAGTACTGGCGTTCGCAGCCGCGCCAGTTCAAGGACCTCTTCAGCGACACCCAGCACGGACAGCGCTGAGCATCCCGCGCGCGACGCCCGGGCACCCACCGCTTTCCCTGCACCATCCCGCCCGCGGCGGGCGCTTCGCGAGAGACACGAGCATGGACGACGACGACGTCACGACCTTCGCGGTGGAGCGGGTCCGCCTCGACATCGAGAACGGCATCACCCTGATCTCGGGCGCGGACGACGAGGAGGAGCCGGCGGGCTACTTCATCATCCAGATCGAGAAGGGCGATCCCGACGGGCCGCTGATTGAGGTCTTCGGCGAGGACCTGACCCAGTCGGACGGCGTCACCCGCCTCGAACTCGGCCTGCGCCACATGCAGTTCGCCTTCGACCCGCGCAGCACCATCGGGGCCGAGATGCCCTCGGTGCGCATCGAGTCGCGCACCGAGATCCCGGAGGGCGTGCGCGCCCGCCTGTCCGTGGCCTTCGGCAAACGCGCGAAGCGGGCCTGAGACGCGCGCGCGAAGCGGGCACGAGACCCACCATCATCGAGGCGAAGAGGCATTCCGTGGCGATCAAGGTCGGCGACTTCGTCGCATCCGACGACAACGAGGCCACCATGACGGTGGTGGCCCTGGAGGGGGACCGGGCGCTCTGCCGCTGGTTCGTCGACGGCGACGTCGACGGCGACGAGCAGGAGGCTTGGATCGACCTGACGGCGCTGACCGTTCTGTAGACGCAGCGGCACGGAAAGCCGGGAGGGGACATGTCCGAGATCGAGGAGAAGCGGCGCGAGATCGCCGAGCTGATCGCGCTGGAACTCGGCTTCGGCGACCTCGCGGCGCTGAGCGCGGCCGACCGGGCGGCCGTGGACCGTCAGACCGACGAGACCATCGCGGGCTGCGCGGCGAACAGCCCGGAGCCCGCCGATTGCGCCGAGGCCAACATCCGCCTGCGCGGCCTGCTCCAGCAGTACCAGGCCCTGCAGCTCCTCCGGAGCGACGAGGCCGACGCGCGGCTGGCGGCGGAGGGCGAGGTCTTCGGCCGAGAGGACGATGCCTGAGCGGCCGCGCCCTCGGCGCGCCACCCGCGCCCTCGGCGCGCCACCCGCGCCCTCGGCGCGCCACCCGCGCCCTCGGCGCGCCACCCGCGCCCTCAGCGCGCCACCGCCCCGACCATCGGACCGAGGGGCCGGCTGAGGTCCGAGCGGTTCATCGAGGGGGCGTAGAGGCTCGACACGCTGCCGTCGAGGAACAGCGCGTTGCGGCAGCCGAGGGCGTCCTTGAACAGCCGCGCGAAGGCGCCGAAGCTGACCGGGCGCTCCGAGATCGCGAACACGGCGGTGCGGCCGTCGTCGCGGACGCCGACCCCGTTGCGGATCTTCTGGCTGGGACCGTCGGCGGAGATCTTGGGGTGGATGTGCCCGTCCACCACCAGCATCGGCCCGGACTGCGTGGCGAAGTCCGGCTTCGGAGGGCTGCGCAGGTAGCGGCCGGTCTCCATCACGCCGGCGCGCTCGCCCTTCACCCAGAAGATGCCGTTGGGCTTGAGGTGGAAGTTGCCCGGCCCGTTGGCGGTGGAGACGCCCTTCAGCTCGCGCCCGTCCTCGATGTAGAGCCCGACCGGGGCCTGGCCCTTGTCGTACATGCCGGCATTCATCGCGAAGCGCAGCCCCGCCCCCTGCTTCTCGGCGAGCGTCGAGAGGGAGGAGTAGGGCAGACCGTCGGCGCCGAGCCAGAACACCCGGACCCGCTCGCGGCGCAGGTCCACGGTGCAGACCGTATAGGACTCGCCCTCCGCCTGGACGGCACGGCAGGGGGCGGGAGCGGGCGCCGCCGGGGCGGCCAAAGCCGTTCCGGCGAGGCCGAGGCCGAGGCAGACGGCGCGCAGGAGGGCGGTGACCGGGAAACGACTCACCTGAACGCGAGCCCGCACGACAACCTGCACCATGATCACCCGCATCGCCCTTGAGCCCGCTCGCCGGAGGATCGTGGCGGCCGGGTCCGCTTCCTCGCCCGAAACCCGCGGCGATTTCAAGGGCGGGTGTGCGCAGGCGGGGCGGCCGGCGTGCTTCACGATGACGGGAGACGCAGAAGGCGCATGAACCCTTCCGGGTGGCTCCGCGTTTGAGGTTCAAGGGGACGTTTCGGCTTCTCTCGGAGACGATGTGATGAAACGAGTTGTTCTGGCCTCCGTGGCCATGATCGGCGCGCTCGCGATGATTCCCGCCGCCGCAGAAGCGCGCGGCGGTTTCCACGGTGGTGGCTTCCACGGTGGCGGCGGCTTCGGCGGCGGTGGGTTCCGCGGCGGCTTCGGCGGCGGCGGCTTCCGCCATGCCGGCTTCGGTGGCTATCGCGGTGGCTTCGGCGGCTATCGCGGCGGGTATTACGGACGCGGATACGGACGCGGATACGGCTACGGCCTCGGCGGCCTGGGTCTCGGCGTCGGCCTCGGCCTGGCGGCGGGCGGCCTCTACGGCGCCTACGGCCCGGGTTACGGCTACGGCTACGGCGGCGGATACGCGCCCGTGGGCTACGGCGCCTACGATTACGGCTACGGCGGCGGCTGCTACACCGTCCCGCGCGTGCGCTGGACGCCGTACGGCTATCGCCGGGTGCTGGTCGAGCGCTGCTACTGACCGGATCCACCGGTTCGAAAAATCTCCGGGGGCCGCCGCGTGCGGCCCCTTTTATGGATGGCCCGCCCCTCACTGGGCTTCACTGCTAGGTTTGCAGTGTGGCTCACACGAGGGATGGAGCGGACCGATGGCCATTGCGATACTCGGGATCGATCTGGGCAAGAACAGCTGCAGCCTTGTCGGGCAGGATGCGACCGGTCGGGTCGTCTTGCGACGCCGGATGCGGCGCGAGACGGTGATGACCTTTGGCGCAACGCTTCCAGCTTGCATCATCGCCATGGAGGCGTGCTGTGGCGCGCATCACATGGGCCGGGCGCTCGCCGCTCAAGGCCACACCATCCGGTTGATGTCGCCGGAATATGTGCGGCCCTACGTCAAAGCCCAGAAGAATGACGACCGCGACGCTGAGGCGATCGCAGAGGCTGCGACGCGTCCGACCATGCGGTTCGTGGCATTGAAGTCGGAGGCACAGCTCGACATGCAGACCCTGCACCGGGTGCGGGACCAACTTGTCGGCGAACGCACGGCCCTGATGAACCAGATCCGCGCCATCCTTCTGGAGCGCGGTCACATCGTCCCGCAGGGACGCGCCAAGCTCGCCGCTAGCTTAGAAAATCTGCTCGATACCGAGGCGGTCTCTGACCTCACGCCACGGATGCGCATCCTCGTGGCGGACGTCCGGGATCGCTGGCAGTCCCTCGACGGACGCATCGCAGCCCTCGACGCAGAGTTCGTCGAACAGGCTCGGACCGACGAAAGTGCGCGCCGGCTTACCACCATCCCGGGCATCGGCGCCCTCAACGCGACGGCGCTGGTCGCGGCGATCGGTGATGTGGCGACCTTCGCCCGCGGACGTGATCTGGCGGCCTGGCTCGGCCTCGTGCCGCGTCAGGTCACAACGGGCGGACGACCACGTCTCCTCGGGATCACCAAACGTGGCAGCAAGTACCTGCGCAAGATGCTGATCCAGGGCGCTCGGGCCGCGATGCCGACTTTGCGCAAGAGCGATACGCTGATCGGCCAGTGGCTACGGGGCCTGCTGGCGCGGGCACATGCTAATACCGCCGTCGTCGCGCTGGCAGCCAAGATGGCTCGGACCGTGTGGGCACTTCTGCGCCACGAACGCGTCTATGAGCCGGCAGCGTTGGCTGCCTGAACCGAGCTTGGTCGGCGAAGCCTTCGTCGGCCTTACGTTGTCTGCGAGCGGCGAGAGAAAGATGGCCTGACAGTCGATCGGTGTTCTGGAAGCCTCTGGCGTAAAATGGCGCTCGACGCCGACCCTTTTATGAGGACCAGAACGCGCGGATCTCCATCTTGGCCAATGGCGCTGCCGGAAGGCCGGATACGTTTATGCAGACTGCTCAGACCAGCGGATCATAAGCCACTTGCGGACGGGGCGGGCCATACGTTT